>NZ_JBEYUH010000023.1:0-59229 GCF_040643435.1 Rhodococcus sp. NPDC047139 | reverse complement strand
AGCCGTTAGTGTGCCATTTTCCGCACACGCACCGCCGCTACCTGCACAGACGCACCGGACTACCCCGAAAACCGGCTCACCTGGTGCAACTCGGGACCGGTCCATCACAACGCGACAGGATTTCGAGAACAACATCAGCCGCTCGGTAGCGGCGCCACTCAGTTGTTCGCGGACTCCCCTGGTCCGGTGACGGCGTACCGGGCGGCGATGGTGCGGACTGCCTCGTCGACCACCTGAGCGACGCGGTCGGCGCTCACCTTCCAACCCGGCACCAGGAGAGTCGGCCAGAAGACATAGTTGGAGATCATGCCCAGGAACTGAGTGGCAGCGAGATCCACATCCTCGACCCGCACCGTTCCCGCCTCATGCTCAGCCAGGAGGTAGCGGCGTATGGACTCGAAGTAGGGCATTTTCCCTTGCGAGAACTGCGCATCGGCGAGTTCCGGGAATCGCGGCAGTTCGGCGATGACGATTCGGAACAGGTCGGTCATCTGGGGCCGGCACAACAGCTCGGCGTAGTGGCGCCCGATGACGCTGAGCCCGTCGACGATGTTGCCTACTTGCGGAGCATCCTCCTCGTCAGCGGTCGACCAGGACTCGGTGACGATGGCCTCGAACAGGGCAGCTTTGCTCGGGAACTGCTTGAACAAGGTGGCCCGCGAAACGCCCGAGCGTTCTGCGATCCGCGCCAGCGACGTCCGGTCGTAGCCCAACTCGAGAAACAGTGCGGTCGCGGCCGTCAGGATCAGCGCGCGTTTTTCCTGGGCGATGCGCTGGTGATACGTCGTCGGGGTCCTGCTCATGAGCCGAGCATACGAGGTGAGTGGCTTGACTCACCATTGTCACCGGCCTAGCGTCAGGAAGTGGTGAGTGGATCGACTCACCACCGGCCGCGACCTATCGCCGAACATCTCGAGCAGTCACCCACACACCGAAGGAACATCCGATGAACCGCTTCGACAACCAAACCGTGCTCGTCACCGGTGGAACCGGTGGCCAGGGATCGAGCCACGTACGCGCCTATCACGCGGAGGGAGCGAACGTCGTGATCGGCGGCATCGACGCCGACCGCGGCGCCGCTCTCGCCGACGAACTCGGGACCCGCGCTCACTTCACCCACCTCGACGTCACCGACGAAAGTTCGTGGTCCGCCGCGGTCTCGGCCGCCGAGAGCACATTCGGCGCCCTGAACGTGCTCGTCAACAACGCGGGCGTCCAGAACCCGCCCGCCCCGATCGAGCACACGGACCATGGCACGTGGTCCCGCATCCTCGGCATCAATCTCACAGGGACCTTCCTCGGCATCAAGGTCGCCGCCCCCGCTCTGCGCCGCGCAACAGGGGGTGCCATCGTCAACATCGCCTCGACCATGGGCTTGGGCGGTACGGCGCACTACGCGCCGTACGTCGCCAGTAAGTGGGCCGTGCGAGGTCTCACCCGAACGGCAGCGCTCGAGCTCGGCCGGGACCATATCCGCGTGAACACCATCCATCCCGGCGTGATCGCGACCCCCTTCATCCAGAAACCAGCAGCCGGCGCCACCACAGCGATCGCCGACTTCTACTCCCCCGAGCCGTTCGCCATCCCCCGGCTCGGAGAGCCGATCGACGTCACCCGGCTTCTCCTGTTCCTCACGTCCTCGGACGCATCGTTCATCACGGGGTCGGAGTACGTCATCGACGGCGGACTCCTCCTCGGCCCCGCCCTTCAGACCGAGACCGCGTGAGCAGCCCAGACACGAGGTTGCGTCTATGGAGATGGTGTACGAGCCGCAGCTGAATGACCCTACGGCCAGCGTTCCGGCGAACGGATCGACACCCGCCATGGCTACCGGCATCGGGGCTTCGATACCCGGGTCGGCACCCTCGATGTGTCGATCCCGACGCCGATTCGGTTCGCGCGCAATGGAAAGAACAGGCTGAACGTCGACACGCAATTCATCAGGGCAGCATGTGCGACGGCGGGAACCTCGAGCAGGACACCGCCACCGGCGACGGTCGCGGCAGCGACCAACGCGACACTTCGAACGTCGGACCGGCACGGCATGAGGCACCTCTCATGGCCGAAAGATGGGGAATGTGTGTCCACCTTCACCCGTCGCCACGCCTGTCTCCCACGCAGTGAAACACTTTCTCGGCCGGATTACCGCCTTCTGATCAGCCCTGACGACTTCGCTGCCGAGGCGCCTGCACCACTTCCGAGAAGCAAAAAGGATCAGAGGCTGCCGGGGATATCGAGGACCACGATCCCCGTCTCGTCTTCCAGTGCGTCCCACAGATCCGGGCGATCGAGCAGGTTCTCCGTGCCGAGCACCGTGAAATCTGTTGGCTCGAGCACGGTGCCGGTCCGATCACCGCTGGCCGCGAACACCGCGAGGCACGCGTGGACGTGACGCAGGTCGTGCCGCGCCCAGTACCGGATACCGTCGAATCCGGCATCGCGTAGTGCCTGCGCCCATTGCTGGGTCAGCGCATAGTCGGTGGTGGTGAACAGCTCGGAGGTCACTCCGAACTGGATCGCCCGGTTCGAGGTCGCGTCGGCGAGGCGCAGATCCCTCCGGACGCTCACCTCCGAGATGTCCCGGCCGGCAAGCTCCGGCCGGGGAATGACGCCGATGCCACTCCACGCTTCCAGCAGCGTGATGAGCGCTGCTTCGGCGGTATAGCAGGTTCCCTCGGGTCCGGAGAGGTCGAAACGGCCCCCGCCGTTGTTGCTGAACCACCATGGCCCCCGCTGTGCGGCGTGGCTGCGGTAGGCCGTCGCGCCGGCGAGGAAGACGGTTTCAGGGAACCGTCCCCGGAGTTGCTCCGGGGACGGGGGGCGCCTCGAGATGTTGTTGTGCGCGGGGAGCGTTCACGAAGCAAGCCGCTCCGATGCTTGGCGGGCGAGGTTCTCGACGTCGGTGATGTCGCCGTCGAGCAGGGCCTGTCGAGGGGCACGGCCACCGAGTTCGGGCTGTGTGCTCGACATCCACGATGCGATCGTCCACGGGTTGACGTCAGAGGCCGCCCAGACAGCGAGGACATCTTTGATCCCGGTGATCGGCCGGTAGCCGCGATCTGTCTCGGTGAATCCATCCGACCAGTAGCCGGCGCTGCCGTCTTCTGCACTCAGACGCAGCACGCGCTTGTCCTTGACCGCTTGGCTGAGGGCCTGCTTCGACCAGCCGGTCACTTCGAGAGTCTGACGATGGGTCAGGATCGGGCCGATGTGCTTTTCCCAGGCTCGGCGCGCTTTGAGGCTGGACAGCACGCTCCGTACCCGATCGGCCACATACCGCGCGTCGTCGTCGTTGAGCTGCTCCGCCGCCATGCCACTGGCGTCCAGCTGGTCATCGACGACCTTCTTCAATGGAGTGCTCATACTTCGATGATTCCGAGTCAAGTAGGTCAAGTCAAGGTGGTCAACCAAAACTACGGCCTGCGCATTCCTGTGATGTCGGACCCCTCGACCACCCGCACGCCCCCAGCACCAGCACCGATAGCGGCACCGGTGGCTTGATCGTCCACCCCAGGCTGCCACCTCCGAACGCGTGACCACGCTCGAGCGGGCACGGAACCGACTCACGCGCCTGGCGACGAACCGGCCATCACGCGCAGCAGCAACCTGACGCGAACGATCACCACACGAACCGACCGTCAACCGGAGACAGCACCACTCGAACCGATACTTCTCATGTCGATGCCTGCCACCGGATCTCAGATGCCGGCAACGGTCGGCTCGGCGTCACGGTCCCGGCTGCGGTGCCGGGGCAGGAACAAGGCCGGAATCATGATCAGTGCGGTCAGCGCGAAGGTGACCCAGAACGCGTAGCCGAACGAGTCGGTCAGCAACGGACCCACGACGGACATGGCCTCCGGCGAAATGGAGTTGATCCGGTCGGTGCCGCTGCCCCCTGCGGCAATTCCCTGGCCGGTGAGTTCGTGTGCGAAGTGCTGAGTCAACGCCGTCACCACAACCGCGCTGCCGAGCGACGCCCCGATCTGCTGGATCGCCGACAATGTCGGCGCGGCACGCGTCACGGCTTCCTTCGGGAGGTTCGTGTATGCGGCGGCCATCGTCGGCATCATCACCGAACCCAGGCCCATACCCCGCACGAACAGCGCCACGGTCAGCCAGAGATACGAGGTGTCGACGTCCAAGCGGGTGAACGGCAGAGTCCCGATCAGGGCCAGCACGACACCGACCGGCACGACGTAGCCGGCTCCGATGCGGTCGGTGAGTCTTCCCCCGATCACCATCGCGGTGATCGCGCCCAGCCCCTGCGGAGCAAGCAGCAGACCTGCCGCCAACGCTCCCTCACCCCGGGCTGTCTGGTAGTACAGCGGCAGCAGGAGCATGCCACCGAACAGGCCGATGCCGACGAGGAACACCGCGATCGACCCGCTGCCGAAAAGCCTGTCGGTGAGCAGTCGGACGTCGATGATCGACTCCGATCCCCAACGAAGACTGTGCCACGTATAGAAGGCCAGGCCGGCAACACCGGCCAAGAGCCATCCGAACACGCTCCAGCCCGTGAACCCGCCCTGGGAGCCGACACGGGAGAGGCCGTAGAGCAGGCAGACGAGACTTCCCGAAAGCAGGATCAGGCCACGCACGTCGAGCCGACGGCGTTCGGGCAGACCGTCACCGTGCGGCAATTTCCACACCGCCAGCGACACGGCGACGATGCCGACGGGCACGTTGACGAGGAAGATCCAGTGCCAACTGGTGTACTCGACCAGCAGCCCGCCGATCACCGGACCGAACACCGGTCCCAGCAGCATCGGAACTCCGAGGATCGCCATCGCACGGCCGAGACGCTGCGGACCGGCGGTTCTGGTGATGATCGCTTGACCACCGGGAATCAGCATTCCCCCGCCGAGGCCTTGGACGATGCGGAAGACGATCAGGCTTTCGATGGACCAGGAGGCGGCGCAGAGGGCAGACCCGACAACGAACAGGCTCACTGCGGTGATCCAGACCGGCTTCTGTCCGAAGCGGTCCATCGCCCAGCCGGTGATGGGGATGACGATCGCCACCGACAGCAGATAACCGGTGACAACCCACTGCGTGGTGGACAGGGCCGAGTCGAGTTCGGTGCTCAGCGATTCCAGGGCAACGTTGACGATGGTGGTGTCGAGAACGACCATGACCATGCCGGCCACGATCACCAGCCCGGTGACGATGACGCTGCGGTCGAGCTTGCCCGAGGCTTGGTCGGTCGAAGGTCCCATTGTCTCGGTCCAGTCGTTCGGAATCGGGGGCGCCGCGGTTTCGGAATTCGTCGCAAACCGTCGTGACGAGTCGCGGTTGGATCGGAGGGCATCGAAAAGTCGGCCTCACCGTTTCTCCATGATACGTAGCTGCAGCTGCTACGTAGTTGCGGCCGCCGGCGACCCGAGGACTTCACCCGGAAGTACACGCGAGCCGATTCCGGGAAGAACAGGTACGTACCGGACAATTCTTCGTTCACGAAATTCGATGCACGCGCGGACGGTCCTCGTGATACCAATCGACCACGATCGACCGCGCCCCGCTGCGGATGATCAGTGATCGAATCGGGCCGTCCACGAACACTTCGCGCTCGATATCTCCTTCGACGGCCGATCCGCTAGCCGGGCCGGGCGCAACTGCCAACAAGATCTCGGGCTCGTCCGACGCCCGGCCCGCTTCGACCAGCAGTCGCTCCTCGTCGACCTCGCGGACGGTGACATCGTCGCTTCCGGAGACCTCCCCCACCAGCAATGCCACGTACTGCGTCTCGCTCTCCGGATCCCTCACGGCCAGCAGACGGGCCTTTCGAGGGCCGCATCGGAGCGATTCGTCGAGTTCCGTGGTCACTGCGGACGAATCCCCGGCAGCGGTGAGGTCGATGCGCCGTGACGTCCAGCTGAAGAACGGTTCCGACAAGGTGGTCATCACGTGCTCCTTCCGTTGCGTCGGGGTCCGGGATTTCTCGACGAATCAATCGTCGCGAAGAACTTCACGGCAGTCGCGCGTAGTCGATTACTCGATCCGCGACTGCAGTGAGCCGGCATATTTCCAACCCGGAGATATCCGCACCGTGCAGTTATACGATCGAATTCATGGATCAGCGCTGGCCACTGATTCAGCGACGGGGGGAACTCGAAATCATCGTCGCGGCTCTCGCCGATCCCGACGGAGGCGGTGTCGTCCTCACCGGCGATCCCGGAGTCGGAAAGACCACCCTGGCCCGCATGGCAACCGATTCGCTGTCCGCCCCGGTGCGCTGGATCGCAGGAACCGAATCCGCTCGCAGCATCCCTCTCGGGGCGTTCGCACACCTCATCGAGACTCCCTCGGCACGCGACCCCGTAGCCTTCCTCGCCGCCGCACGGCAAGCGCTTCTGCACGAGCACGCTCCCGATCGCGCGCGCCTCGTCCTCGGTGTCGACGACGCGCACCTGCTCGATCCGCTGTCGGCTACTTTCCTTCACCAGCTCGCGCTCGACCGCGCTGTTCACATCGTCGCCACAGTGCGGAACGGCGAGGTCGTCCCGGACGCCATCACCTCCCTGTGGAAGGACAGGCATCTCGTCCGGCTGGAACTGACGCCGTTCACCCGGCAGCAATGCATCGAACTCGTCGAGAACGTGCTCGGCGGCCCTCTGGAAGAGTTGAGTGCCGACCTGATCTGGAGTGCCTCGGGTGGAAATGCCCTGTTCGTGCACCATCTCGTAGTCGGCACCCGTGAAGCGGGTGCACTTCGCCGTTCCGGCAACGTGTGGCAGCTTCGCGGCAGCACCGCTGTCACCTCCGAACTCGCTTCCCTCCTCGAACACCGCATCGATCACCTCGCGCCCGAGGTGCTGCAGGCGCTGCAGCTTCTGGCGTTCTGCGAACCGCTCGACCTGGAGATCCTCTGTGGTCTCGCCGGCGACGAGGCGGTCGAGGAGGCCGAACGACGTGGATTGATCGACGTCGTCGACGACGACCGCGGTTTCCGTGTGCGCTATACCCATCCGTTGTTCGGCGAAGTGGTGCGCCGACGCGTCGGCCGTGTCGCGGGTCGCAGGATCCGCGGTCAACTCGTGGAAGCGCTCGGTTCGCGCGTGCAACGGAGTCCCGCCGAGCGGATCCGACTGGCCGAACTCTCCCTCGACAGCAACCACCCTGTGGAGCCCGAACTACTCGGGAAAGCCGCACACGACGCGATAGCGCTGGGCGACGCACCTCTGGCCGCGCGACTCGCACGCGCGGCGTTCGACGCCACGGGCGAATTCTCGGCAGCCGACCTTCTGGCGAGGGCGTTGGTGTGGCTCGGCGCGATCAGCGAGGTCGAATCCGTTCTCGCATCCTTCGACCCCCACGACCTCGACGAGAGCGAACTCGTGCGGTGGGGGACGACGCGTGTGTCGAATCTGTTCTGGGCCATGGGCGACGCAGCGGAAGCGCAGCAAGTGCTCGGCACCCTGCGCGAACTGGTCACCCGCCCGCATCTTCGCCTCGTGATCGATGCGATCGACTGTGGCTGCGCGGTCTACGAGGGCCGTCCCCACGACGCCGTGGCCACGGCACACCGCATCCTGGCCACCGAGCCGGCGCTACCGTGGGCCGTCGAGTGGGCGTGCTTCGGCGGTGGACTCGCGCTGGCGGTCCTGGGACGCGGCAACGAGGTTCCGGCGATGGCTGCGCGCAGCGCCGCCATCGCCGACCAGGTCGACAGATTGCTCCGTTATCCGGCCGGGTTGGGAGAAGTTCTTGCGCTGATCCTGACAGGAAATCTCGACGAAGCCGGGCGGCGGGCCGAGTCCTACCGGGAAGACGCGGCTCGGGCGCCCGCCGACACGCACGCAAGTCTCACCTCCACGGGGAAGTATCTGCCCTGGGGTCTGGCGAACATCCTTCTCGGCATCGTCGACACCGCTCGGGGCCGATTCGTCCACGCGGTGCACCGCCTCGAGCAGGCCGTCGCAGCGTTGCATGTGGACGACCGCGCGGCGGCCGTCTCCTGGAATGTGCCCGCCTACATCGCCCTCACTCAGGGATACGCCGTCCTCGGTCGTGTCAACGAGGCCGGTGAGGCACTGGAACAGGCGAAATCACGTAGTGGTCGCCATGCGGCGGTCTTCGGGCCACAGTTGCAGATCTCGGAGGCGTGGCTCGCCGCAGCCCGCGGTGAAACCACGAACGCGATCACCCTTGCCCGCGCGGCAGCGGAGACTGCGAGCCGATGCGGTCAGCTCGGTATAGAAGCGATCGCTCTGCACGCGGCGACCCGATTCGGCGATCGCACGACCACGGCACGACTGGCCGCTCTCGCCGAGCAGTGCGACGGCCGCTTCGTACCGATCGCCGCCGCGCATGCGGCTGCCTGCGCCGACACGGACGGTCCGGGCCTGTCCGCCGCCGCGGCGAACTTCGAAGCGCTCGGAGTTCTCGCCGACGCCGCCGATGCCCACGCCCGAGCCGCGCTCGCGTACCGCACCCACGGAGACACCCGGCGTTCGGTCGAGGCCGCAGCGGCTGCGGAGGCCCTGGCCGTCCGCTGCGACCATGCATCGTCCCCGGCACTGGACGAAGCTGCCCGACCGCTGCCCCTGACCAGCCGGGAGCGCGAGATCGCCGCCATGGTCACCGCCGGACTGTCCAATCGGCAGATCGCCGACCGCCTCGTGGTGTCCGTTCGGACCGTCGAAGGCCACATCTATCGGGCGTGCACCAAACTCGACGTGTCCGACCGCACCGAGCTCGCCGAGTTGATGAAGGACACCGGCCGGCGATAGGGGACGTCCTCTCTCATCCCATGGACTTCGACCCGTCGAGGCTTTCGCGGATGATGTCGGCGTGACCGGCGTGCTGTGCCGTCTCCGCGACGATGTGGAGCAGGGCCCGCCGGACCGACCATGCCTCGTCGATGTTCCACGGAGCCTTCGGAAGTTCGTGGACGGCGTCCAGCGACGGCAGCGTGCGGACCAACTCGTCGGTCCGCGCCGCGACCTCCTCGTAGGCGCGCAGGGCTCCGTCCAGGGATTCGCCGGGTTGCAGTTGGAAGTCCTTGTCCCGCTCGGCGAAATCCTCCTCGGTCCACTCGGTGAAGTCCTTCTCCATGTAGGCGGCGCCGACCACGAGGAATTCCGCCCATCCCTTTTCGACCTCGGTGACGTGCTTGATGAGACCTCCGATGGTCAGGAGGCTCGCGGTGGTTCGTTCCGATGCCTGCTCGGTCGTGAGATCGCGGGCGGTGAAACGCAGGAAGTGCCGCGCATGAGCCAAGCTCGACAGCAGGTCGAGTCGTTCCTGGGTGAGGGTCGCCTCGGCATTCTCGGTTGCGGTGGAGTCGGACATCGGATGCTCCTTCGTCGTCGTGATCCGGTCAGAACCACGCTACGAACCATTGGTGCCAGTTTCTGTCACTTATCGATCGGATCGTGCGCGAGAATATGTTCGTGTCCGGAACGAGTTCGCGAACCTTGCGACTGCTGTCACTGCTGCAGACCCATCGCTACTGGCTCGGCGCGGAACTCGCCGAACGGATGGGTGTCTCGCTGCGCACGTTACGTCGCGACGTCGAGCGTCTGCGCGACCTCGGCTATCCCGTGCGCTCGGATCGCGGGGTCGGCGGGGGCTATCAGCTCGCGCCCGGAGCGTCGCTGCCGCCACTCGCCCTCGACGACGACGAAGCCGTCGCCCTCGCCGTAGGGCTTCTCACCGCGGCTCAGACCTCCATTGCGGGGATTGCCGAGATCTCGGTGCGGGCATTGGCCAAGGTCATCCAGGTGATGCCTCCACGGCTCCGTCGACAGGTCGAGGCACTGGACGCAGCCACCGTCTCCGCCGATATCCCTTGGGCGAGCCGCGCCACCGATTCGAGGCAACTGGTGACGGTCGCACGGGCATGCCGGGACGACGAGCGGATCGTGTTCGAATACACCGCGGCCGACGGGACGGGGTCCAGGCGGCGAGTGGAACCGCGACAGCTCGTGTCCCTGGGTCGACGCTGGTATCTGGTGGGATACGACCTCGACCGCGGTAATTGGCGCAGCTTCCGGTTGGATCGGATGAACGAGACCGCGGCTACGGGCGTCCGGTTCCGGCCACGGGAGCTGCCCGGTGACGACGCCGCAGCCTTCGTCGAAGGTGGAATCCGCAGCCGTTCCACTGTGAAGGTCAGTGCCGAGCTCGCGGCGTCGGATCACGAGGTACGCAGAAAGATCGGACAGTGGGCGGAAGTGGTCGCTCTCGATGCCGATCGGTGCCGGGTCGAGATCGATGCCGACAGCATGGACTGGGCAGTGATCGCCGTGGGCATGTCGGGTGGACGAGTGATCCGAGCGTCGCCGCAGGAGTTCGTCGACCGGCTCGAGGATTGGTCGGACCGGTTGGCGTCCTCCGACGACCGCTGGTGACCCATCCCACAATCCTGGCGCCGCAAGGAATTCCGTCGGGACCGGATGTCGTTGCGCACCCTATGGACTTGTTCACGCCTGTCGCCCTCGGCGACCTCGAGCTCACGAACCGCATCGTCATGGCCCCGCTGACCCGCCTGCGTGGTGGTTCGGCCGGTATACCAGGAGATCTCATCGTCGAGCACTATCGTCAGCGGGCGAGTGTCGGCCTGATCATCGCCGAGGGCACCTACGTGAACTTCGAATCGCAGGCTTTCGTCGGACAGCCCGGGATCGTCACCGACGAGCAGGTCGCCGGCTGGCGGCGTGTGGCCGACGCCGTGCACGAGCGCGGCGGTCGCATCGTCGTGCAGCTGATGCACGGCGGCCGGGTCACGCATCCGGACGTGAACGGGGGCCGGCGCGTCGTCGGGCCGAGCGCCGTCGCGATCGACGGCGATGTGCACACGACGGACGGCAAGCAGCCCTATCCGGTGCCCCACGCGCTGTCCACCGATGAAATCGCATCCGTAGTGGACGACTTCGTCGCCTCGGCGCGCCGCGCGGTCGAAGCCGGACTGGACGGGGTCGAGGTCCACAGCGCCAACGGCTATCTGCTGCACGAATTCCTCTGCCCTACGTCGAACAGGCGGGACGACGAATACGGCGGTTCGGTGGAGAACCGGATCCGGCTGGTGGTCGAGGTCGTGAAGGCAGTGGCCGACGCCGTCGGCGCCGGACGCGTCGGGTTGCGCATCTCTCCCGAGCACAACATCCAGGACGCGCTCGAGACAGATCGCGAGGACGTCCGAGCCGTCTACGGTGCACTCGTCGACGCCCTGCGCCCCTCCGGATTGGCGTATCTGTCCGTCCTGCACAAGGAGCCCACCGGTGATCTCGTGCAGGAACTGCGGAACCGGTTCGGCGGCAAGATGATCGCCAACAGCGGCTTCGGTACTCCGACCACTCGCGAGGAGGCCGTGCAACTGATCGAGGAGTCACACGCGGACGCCGTAGCGGTGGGTCGCGCAGTGCTGGCCAATCCCGATCTCGCCGAGCGGTGGCGGAACGGACAGCCGGAGAATGCTCCGCGCCCGGAACTGTTCTACGCCTCCGGCGCCGAGGGATACACCGACTATCCGTTCTTGCAGACAGTCTGAGCGTCGGGCTCACCCCTCTTCTGATCCTTGCGCGCCGAACCGTTCTTCGCCGTAGCTACAGGGAGCGCGAAGGACGGTTCGGCGCGCGAGAATTCGCCGCCCGAGCTAAAGGGAACCCTTCCGGCGCGTTCCACCCACGACGCCGCACCACCTCGACAGCGCGTCGCTGAGCCCGTCCGCCGACCCCTCTCCCACCCACGCCACGTGCCCGTCGGGCCGCACGAGGACGGCGGCCGGAGCGTCCACCGCGCCGAGTACGGGCAGCTCCCAGGGCCCGTCATATCTCGCCGGGACGCGATCGACGGCCTCGGACCAGGCGCCGAGGCTCAACGGCTGCCCGCCGAACTGCAGCACCGCCGGTCGGGCTCGGTGCATCAGTTCGAACACGCGCGTCGGCCCATCGGGGACGACAATGTCGAGGTCCGGCATCCGCCGCCCCAGCAGCGGAGGTCCCGCGCCGAGGTCGTAGGCCACGTCCAGACCGGAGATCAACGCGGCGACCGGCGTGCCCGCGTCGTCCACGCGAAGAACCTCGTCGAGCAGGTCTCGGAGGGCTTCCTGTCTCGGATCCGCCTTCTGGAACAGGGATTGGGCCATCGTGAATTTCAGTGCTCGCGCTCCGGCCGGATGCCGCTCGGCGTGGTAGGTGTCGAGCAGTTCGTCCCCGGACACGCCGCGTACCACCTGGCCGAGCTTCCAGCCCAGGTTGACGGCGTCCTGGATACCCAAGCCGATCCCCAGTCCCCCGGTCGGTGAATGCACGTGCGCCGAGTCGCCCGCGAGCAGCACCCGACCCACGCGATATGCCGTCGCCTGCCTCGTCGCGTCGGTGAACCGTGACAACCAGGTGGGGTCGTGCACGCCGAAGTCCGTGCCGAACACGTGGACCAGCTCTCGCCGTAGATCCTGCAGAGTGGGCGCATTGGCGGGACCCAGCTCCGCTTCGGTCACCACGACCCGCGCCCGGCCCTCCCCCATCGGATACAGCCCGTGAACGCCGCGCTCGTCGATCTTCGCGTCCGTCGGCAATTCCTCGGTCACCTGCACCTCGGCAATCAGACTGCTGCGCGTTGCATCCGGGCCCACGAATCCGATTCCGGCTTCGCGGCGCACGACGCTGCGACCACCGTCCGCACCCACCACGTACCGGGCCCGCAGCGAGTCCCCGGAGGCGAGAAGAACTTCCACCGCGTCGGCGTCGGCCGCGATGCCTACGACCTCCTCACCCCGCCGGATCGGGCCTCCTAGTTCCTCGACCCAGCCCGTGAGCAGCCGTTCGATGTGGTTCTGGAACAGCGCCAAGGTGTAGGGGTGGCGTGTCGGCAGGCGACTCGAGTCCAGCCCGGTGCCACCGAATGTGGCCGTGTGCACCGGCCTTCCTTCGGCGAGGAAGCGGTCGACGATCCCCCGCTGATCGAGTAATTCGATCGTGCGGGCATGGATCCCGCCCCCACGCGAACCAGTCAGTTCTCGGGATCGGCGCCGTTCGAGAACGACGACGTCCGCCCCGGCCAGGCGCAACTCCCCCGCCAGCATCAGTCCGGTCGGCCCACAGCCGACGATTATCACCTCGTGCACGCCCCGCCCCTCTCGTCGGCACCGAACGGGCAGTATGAGCCCGTGTGTGGGCCTTGCGGCAAGCCCCCACCTGCGCGATACCGTGGAAAGGGGAGGCGGACGGGGTGCCCGGCGTCAGGCCTCGAGGATGTGCTTGATCGCGTCGAGTGTCGCGGGAATGCCAATGCGGGCTGCCCGTTCCCTCGCGTCGATCTCGCGGGGTGCGTCGGCGCCGAACCGCTCGTGGAAGAACTTCAGTCCCGCCTCGGTGAACTCCCAGGTCTCCGTCAGCTCCGTCCCGGCGTCTGCGGGCTTGATGACGTAGCTCCAGCGCACCAGGCCGGGACCGACCGACCACGCGAACTCGCGGCCCGGAGACGCGACGACGACCTCCGACCGTGTCTCCCAGGTGCGCTCGGGAGTGACGTTCCGCCCGGTGAAGTAGGAACCGACCTCGGGACCCTGCCCTTCGTCCCACCAGCATTCCGCGCAGACGGGCGACCATTCACCGGTGCGGGTGACATCGGAGACGAGGGCGTACACCTCGTCCGGGGTGGCGGCGACGACGACGGAGAGCTCGAAGGTCAGGGGTGTGGTCTGCATGGCCACCATCCTGCCCTATTCGACGTTCGCAGGCAGGAGTCGTCACCCTATGACAACCACGTCACGACACGAGATTACTTGCAGCCCAGGACATATGAGAACGCACCGCCGATGCCGCTTCGTCGGAGTCGCCGGTTTCGATGGCGTCGACGATGGCACTGTGACGCCCGACGTCCATGTTTCCGACGGCTTTCTCCAGACCGGCGAACATGATGGACATGCGGATCGATCCCTCGAGCGACTGCCACGAGTGCATCAGCGTTTCGTTGCCGGTGAGACGGCAGAGCAGTCGATGGAAGTTCAGGTCGGACTCGATGCGCGCTTCGAGATCGTTCTCGGCGTGCGCCATGACTTCGAGGGATTCGCGCAGGGCCGGGATCACCGAAGCCCGGTCGGCCCGTTCGGCGAGGTCGCGGACGGCGAGCGCCTCCAGCGCCGCACGCACGGCGAAGATGTCGCGGATCTCCTTGGCGTCGAGGTGCCGAACGTAGAGGCGACCACGGGCGCCGGCAGAGATCAGGCCTTCCTGCTGCAGTTGGCGCATCGCCTCGCGCAGGGTTCCCCGGCTGATCTGGAGCATCTCGGACAGCTCGGTTTCGACGAGGGGACTGCTCGGGGCGAGAGCGCCGCTCGTGATCGCGGTGCGCAGGGCGGTGACGGCCTGCTCACGCAGGCTGGTCCTCTCGAGCCCCAGCAGCGCAGCGGGTTGAGCAGCCATGAGTTGCCTCCAGGTGTTAGCGGCCGACTGTCGACAACAGTCTGTCGACAATGATACGGGCCCGCACCGGCTCCGGTGCAGGACCCGTACAGCGTGTCGCTCAGCCGAGTTCGTCGAGCACCCGCGCGACCACCCGGTCCGTGCTCAATCCGTAGCGATCGTGCAGGGTCGGCAGCGCGCCGGCATCGAGGAACCGGTCGGGCAGACCGATGGGAACGACCCTCTTCCCCAGTCCCGCCCCGACAACCGCGGCAGCGACGGTCTCGAAGAGCCCACCCACCACGGTGTGGTTCTCGAGGGTGACTGCCAGTCGGTCGGTGTCGATCTCCGCCAGGACAGTGGCCGCGTCGAACGGTTTGATCGTGGGCGTGTGGACCACCCCGACTTCTACGTGGTGGGTCGCCAGCACGTCCGCCGCCTGCAACGCCCGCATCGTCATCAGGCCGCTGGTGACGAACACGACGTCCTTTCCGCCTCGCAGCACCTTCGCCTTTCCGAGTTCGAAGCGGTAGTCGTACTCATCGAGGACGGTAGCGACCTTGCCCCGGAGCAGACGGAGATAGGTGGGTCCATCACTCGCGGCGAGCTGCGGCACGGCCTGTTCGATGTCGATCGAGTCGCACGGGTCGACGATCGTCAGATTGGGCATGCCGCGGAAGATGGCGATGTCCTCGGTGGCCTGGTGGCTGGGACCGTAACCGGTGGTCAGGCCGGGCAGCCCACCGACGATGTTGACGTTGAGGTTCGGTTCGGCGATGTCCAGGCACAGGAAGTCGTACGCCCGTCGCGCGGCGAACACCGAATACGTCGACGCGAACGGGATCAGGCCGGTCTCGGCCATGCCGGCCGCAGCGCCGAGGAGCAGCTGCTCGGCCATGCCGATCTGGAAGAACCGGTCCGGGAAGGCGTCGGCGAAGATGTGCATGTCGGTGTACTTGGCGAGATCTGCGGACAGGCCGACGATCCGATCGTCCTCCTGGGCCGCCGCGACCAGCGCGTGGCCGAACGGCGCGGCGGTTGTCCGCTGGCCCGGGTCGACGAACGAGGCGATCATCGCCGAGGTCTTGAGCTTGGGAGCGGTAGTGGTCATCGGACGTCCTCGCGGTTGTGGCCGGCGGTCAGCTGGTCGCGGCAGATCTGCCATTCGTCTTCGTCGATGCGCATGAAGTGCGCCTTCTCCCGCGTCTCGAGCAGCGGAACGCCCTTGCCGACGCGGGTGTCGCATAGGACGATCGCCGGGGATCCGGCCGGAGCTGCACCGGCGACCGCCGTATCGAAGGCGTCGAGTAGAGCACCGGTGTCGTTGCCGTCGACCCGGTAGGTGCGCCACCCGCAGGCCGTCCACTTGGCGTGGACCGGTTCGGTGCTCAGCACCCCGCTGGTGGCACCGTCCGCCTGCAGTGCGTTGATGTCGACCATCGCGATGAGGTTGCCGAGCCGGTGGTGGTGCGCGCTCATGGCCGCTTCCCAGGTCGACCCTTCGTCGAGTTCGCCGTCGGACAGGAAATTGAAGATTCGTGCCGGCGAATTCTGGTGACGCAGGCCCAGTGCCATGCCGACGGCGATCGGAAGGCCGTGGCCGAGCGAACCGCCCGAGATCTCCATGCCGGGGGTATAGGTCGACATACCCGACATCGGCAGGCGCGAGTCGTCCGCGCCGTAGGTGAGCAACTCGTCGCGGGAGATGATCCCGGCCTCCGCGAGCGCCGCGTACAGGCCGATGGCGTAGTGGCCGGTCGACAGGAGGAATCGGTCGCGGCCGTCCCAGTGCGGATCGTCGGCGCGGAAGCGCAGATGGTCTCCGTAGACGGTGGCGAGGATGTCGGCGGCACCGAGCGCCTGACCGACGTAGCCTTGCCCCTGTTCCTGGCCCATGTCGATGACGTCGTGTCGGAGTCGGTAAGCGAATTCGTCGATGGCGGCGAGTCGCTCGTTCCGAGGCAGCGTGATGTCGGGACGGGGATGCGCTGTGGTGGTCACAGAAGTTCCTTTTCCTTGGTGCTCGATGCCGCGGCGGTCCCACCAGCCAGGGGGCCGTCGGAGCTATCGGAAGGGTGTGAGTTCGACCGGGTGGCCTGATCGGCGAGGCGGCGCTCGGTCGGCCCCCAGGTCTCACGGGTGACGAGGGCGCAGACGAGACCGACGAGGCCGAAGAAGCTGAACAACAGAGCCGGGCCGAGCCAGCCGATGGCGAAGTAGAGCAGCGCGGTGATGAACGGGGTGAACCCGGAGACCATCGCCGAGATCTGGTAGGCCAGCGACGCTCCCGAGGCGCGGCGCGCCGCTCGGAACAGTTCGGGGAACCAGGCACCTTGCGCTCCGGCGAGGGCGTTCTGGCAGACGGCGTACGCGATCACCACGGTGGCGAGGATCAGCACGAACATGCCGGTGTTGACCAGGAGGAACATCGGCACGCCGAAGAGAGCGGCGAACGCGCAGACCCCGAGATACACGGTCCGGCGGCCGATCCGGTCGGTCAGCGTGGCCCAGCCGACCGTGGAGAAGATGCCGATCGCCGAGGCCACGCACAGCCCCAGCAGGGTTTCCGACTTCCCGGCGAGGTCGTTCTCGTGCAGGTAGGAGATCATGTAGGTGATCGACACGGCGTAGCCGGCGGTTTCGGCCACACGCAGACCGATGCCACGGAGGATGTCGCGCCAGTCCTTCTTGATGGAATCGAGGACCGGGGAAGCAGCGATCTCACCGCTGTCCTTGACATCCTCGAAGACCGGGGACTCGGGCACCTTGGACCGGATGATCAGCCCCACCGCGACGAGGACGATGCTCGCGAGGAACGGCACCCGCCACGCCCAGTCGCCTCCGAGGTGGACGCTGAACAGGAACACGAGGTTCGCCAACAGCAGGCCGACGGGGAATCCCGCCTGGACGATGCCGGTGTAGCGGCCCTTCGATTTCCACGGCGCATGTTCGTAACTCATCAGGATGGCCCCGCCCCATTCGGCGCCGAAGGCAAGTCCTTGGATGATGCGGACGGTCACCAGCAGCGCCGGTGCGATGAGACCGACCTGGCCGTAGGTCGGGAGGAGGCCGATGACGAAGGTCGCCAGGCCCATGACGATCAGGGAGGCGACGAGTACCGGCTTGCGCCCCACCTTGTCGCCGAGGTGGCCACCGAGGATCCCGCCGAGAGGTCGTGCGGCGAATCCGACACCGAGGGTGGCGAAGGCGGCGAGAGTACCGATGACGGGATCGCCGCTGGGGAAGAAGGCCGTCCCGAAGTACAGCGCTGCGGCGGTGCCGAAGCCGATGAAGTCGTAGGTCTCGATGACGGCGCCGACAGAGGAACCGACCGCGACGCGTTTGGCGTCCTTGGTGCCCTCGACGGGACCTCGCATCTCGAGCGCTTCTGTGCTCATGAATTTCTCCTTGCGGACCGAGGATACGGCCGCTGGTGCGACGAGGAAAGAAGATGTCGACTGTCAACAGTGAACCCAGTGTGAGCGCCGCCACCCCATCCTGTCAACTGTCAGTCGATAACGGTTGACTGTTAACAGTAAACGCGGCTAGCGTGGTCGGCATCACCTTCCAGGAGGTTGCCGTGTTCCACGATCGGCTCGGCTGCTCGACGATCAGCTTCCGCCACCTATGGTCCGAATCCGCCCTCGACGCCCGCGGTACACCGGGCACTTCGCCCTCGAACTCGAGACCCGCGACATCACCGACCCCGAGCGACCCCAAAGCACCTCTCGGGCAGCTCGATCCGTCACGCGTGCTCCCCTGACCCGATCTTCCAAGGAGAAACTCATGTCCTCGATCCAACGCACCGCAGTCGTCACCGGAGCCACCTCCGAGCGCGGCATCGGCCTCGCCACCGCTCGCCGCTACGCCGAGGACGGATGGGCCGTCGTCGTCCTCGATCTCGACGGCGAGAAATCCGCCAAGGTCGCTGCCGAGATCGGCAGCAAGTACTCCGTCCCGTCCTTCGGACACGAGATCGATGTGGCCGACGAGGGATCGGTGCAGTTCGCGCGCGACGCCGTCGCCGCAGAGGTCTCCGCGGGCAACCTCCCGGCCGTGGGAGCGGTCGCGAACATCGCCGGCATCACCTCGCCGGTGCCGTTCCTCGAGACGAGTCTGGAACTGTGGAACAAGGTGATTGCCGTCAACGCCACCGGCACCTATCTCGTGACCCGAGCATTTCTGCCGGGCATGATCGAGAACGGCTGGGGGCGCATCGTGAACATGTCGTCCGTCTCCGCCCAGCGTGGTGGCGGGGTCTTCGGAAAGGTTCCCTACTCGTCCGCGAAGGCCGCCGTACTCGGCTTCACCAAGTCGCTCGCCCGCGAGCTCGGCGACTGTGGCGTCACCGTCAACGCCGTCACTCCCGGCGCGGTCGACACCAGTATCCGCGTCGGCAGCACCCCGGAGCAGGAAGCTGCCATCTGCCGCGACGTTCCGCTCGGACGCACCGCCACCACCCGTGAGGTGGCCTCGGTCATCACGTTCCTGTCCTCGGAGGACGCCGCGTACCTGACCGGCACGACCGTCGACGTCAACGGCGGCAGCCACATGCACTGACCATCCCGTCCGGTGTCCGCTCGCGCACCGACGCGGGCTGACACCGGACGACACCCCTTCACTTCGGCCACCGGACGAGACCCATGAGAACAACCCCCTTTTTCTCCCCATTCGGCAACAGCCCGGACGCGGAACTGCAACAGTGGCAGTCGCGCGCCGACTGTCGTCTCATCGATCCCTCGATCTTCTTCCCCTCGGACGACGAATCCCGCGGGACGCGGCAGCGTCGCGAATGGATGGCGAAACAGATCTGCACATCGTGTCCCGTCCGGATTCCGTGCCGGGACTACGCATTGGAAGCCCGCGAACGTCACGGGATCTGGGGCGGAACCTCCGAATCCGACCGTCGCCGGGAACGCCCTTCGCGGGCACGGAACGAACGACTGGTGTCGTCGGGATGAAGTCGGAGGGCGGACTTCGGAGGACAGGCGCTGTTCACCCCCACACGGCGGCGGCTCACACAGCCGTGATCGGTTCACTGAAGGCCTGTGGCTGTGACTATCGCGGCCTGAACACGCGCAATGTTGATCTTCTCGCAGGTGACGGACTCGAACTACGTCCTAGCGGGATCATCGGCTCCCTCGCCGGCGCGATCCTCGTGACAGCAGCCTGGTCGGCATGGAAGGTGCGGTCGCGTCGGGCGTAGATGTCCGAGTGACCATCTGCCCCGCGGACGAGTAGCGACTGCTCGACATTGCGCCCGGAAACCCCGTGCGCCGCCGACCGTCGTCCCGTGGCCGAGGACTGATCGCGATCATTCATCGGAAGCCTCGTCGAATCTGCGCCGAGCCTCCTCGATACGGGGGAGATTCGTCGACGCCCACAGCAGCAGGGCGTCCATCGGTTCGCGCACCGTCTTTCCGAGTGGAGTGATGCGGTACTCGACTGCGATCGGTCGGGTGCTCACCACTCGGCGTTCGATGATCCCGTTGCGTTCGAGTCTTCGCAGCGTGTTGGTCAGGGACTTCTGCGTGACGTCAGGAATGGCGCGGCGCAATTCGTTGAAGCGACGCGGGGCCTCGCACAGTTCGGTGAGCACGCTCGCGGACCACTTGTCGAGCACCTGCCCCAAGAGCTCTCGATGGGCAGCGACGGCGAGCAGATCGTGATCGGCGGTATCCGACATGAAACCTGGTTTCCTTGAAGTGACTTTCCGATACCAAGTATAAATCGGATACCAATCCGGCAAGAGCCGTCCGATTCGAGAGCCGAGGAGCAATCCGTGCCCGTCACCTTGTCCAGTCCCGAAGGCATGCTGCCGAATGCCCCCTATCATCACGTCGCGGTCGCGACCGGCACCCGGCAGGTCCACGTCGCCGGCCAGGTCGCGCATATGCCCGACGGCTCACCCGTTCCGACGGATCTGGCCGGTCAGGTGTCCCAGGCCCTGCGCAATGCCGCCCGAGGGCTGGACGGAGCCGGGACGAGCTTTCGTGACGTCGTGCGCATGACGTTCTACGTCACCGATTGGCGTCCGGAGAAGATCGAAGCGCTCATGGCCGGTGTGCAGGCAGTGGCCGCCGAGATCGACCTGCCCGACCCGATGCCCCCGGCGTCGCTGATCGGGGTCGAGATGCTCTACGAGCCCGGGGTGCTCGTAGAGATCGAGGTCACGGCGATCGACGATCGAGAGTGAGACGGCGCCTTCAGGCGGCGCAGACTCCGAACACCGGGAAGCCGTCCCCACCGGCCGTCGACTGGAACTCGACCCGCACCGGCTCGTCGGCACGCTCGGGGAACTCACCTTCGATCTTCGAATAGACCCACGGCCCGTCGTCGAGTTCGACAATTGCGAGGGTGACCGGGGGTTCCTCCTCCGGGCCGCCTTCGATCGGCTCCACGACCTTCGAGGACACGATGGAGCCGGTACCGGAGCAGTGCGCAGGTTCGAGGTTTGCGCAGCGGCACGACGGGCAGCGCACGGCGTCGGGCGAGAGCAAGGTCTTGCAGTTGCCGCAGCGGCGGATCGCCATACATTTCTGCGTCGCGTGGGGTGCCATGATGGTCCTTCCGTCAACGAAGAATGTCCGAGCCACAAGGACTGTCCACCACGGACAGGGGGCGAGATTTCTCTGGGCCGATGACGTGGCTCCGATCATCAAGCCCCACTTGAAGGGTAGGTCGCCGCAGGTGCTCCGGCATCGGTACGCGCGCACACAGATAACCCGACGAGCTGGTCGCAGCGCACAATCCCAGCCCGCTCGGTCTGCCCGCTCGAATCCCCGGCATTCGCATGAACAAGCGTCCGAATAACAGCCTGACCTGCTGCTTCACCCATCGGCGAAGTGATCTGTCTCTCTCTGGCACCCGGTGCCGCGTGTCCGCACTGTGCGGACAGACCGAACTGCTCCGCAAGGGGCGGTGGGACTCTCCGGAACACGACGACAGAAGCGTTGCCTCACTCGGGCGACGCGGAGGCCTCGGGCTCGGGGGCGAGCACCGCGGGCCCGAGCCAGTGACACAGGGCCAACGCATTCTCGAGATCCAGTCGGTGTTCGCGCACACTGCGCCCGAGCTGCTCCTCCGCCTTGTTGATCCGATATGCGACCGAGTTCCGGTGCAGATGCAGCCTGTCGGCGGTCGATACGAAACTTCCCCCGCTGGCCAGGAACTCACGCACGGTGTGGCGCAGTTGCGCGGCGGCGGGTTCGTCGACCGCCAGCCGGCCGAGGACATCCCCCACCCAAGCACGTGCCCAGTCGAGATTCGTGCACATCAGCGCCACCGCGCCGACCTCGTCGATCGAGACGAGCCGCGGCCCCGGCAGATCGGATGTCAGCGCGACCTCCCGGGCCTGCGCCGCTTGGCGGTGCGTCCGCACGAATCCATCGATTCCCTCGTGGGGTGCACCGATCGCGACACCGACCGGCCGCTGCCACGCCGCGACTATCTCGGACAATCCGCTGGTGTCTATCCGCCCGGCCGTGCCGAGTGGTATCCACGCCCGGGCGGTGTACTCGTCGAACTGATCGAACAACACCCGCCCGCGGGCGCCGAGGCGCTCGGCGAGTGCCGTCACCGCCTGTTCGAGTCCGTTCCATCCGGTACCGGAGCGATCGCCGCCCGCCACCTCGACATCGTCGCTCCAGACGATGACACCGAGATGGTTCTGGCCGAGCCGGTACCCGAGGGTGCGCTCGGCGTCGCCCACCTCGATGGGGCGACCGGCCAGAATGTCCTGGATCCGGGCCGTGCGGGAGGCGTTGCGGTTGAGCAGCCACGTGTCGCGCTCGGCCTCGTACACCTCCAGCAACGTCTGGGACACGCCGTCGATCCCGGCCGAAAGCCTCATCAGGATCGCGACGCCGGCTTGCATCGCGACTCCGGAATCCTCACTCAGTCCCGCCAACGTCTCGAGACACCAGCGCATGATGCTGTCCTGTGCGAGCCGATTGCTCCGATCCACCACCGAGACGGGGAATCCCTGCCGAGCCAGCATCCGCACCAGCGCATAGGACGCCGCCGGTATCTCGATCTCCTCGAGGCCCTCCCGAAGGAAATGCGTGATGGCCACGACGCCGTCCTCGGCTGCTTTTTCGAGGGCACGACGTGTCGGCCGGTCCTGGGCCATCACCTCGATCTCGGTCGAAATCCGCTCGTACATGTACCGCGTGATCTCGGAGTGCCTCGTGATCGACAGGTCCGCGACCGACGCGATCAATGCGCGCGTGGCAAGTTCCGAATCGCCCACCTTGCGGGCGCCTTGTCCGATCTCGTCAGCATTCATCGGTTCCGGTTCCGGCGAGAGAAAAGTGCCTCATCCATGGAGGTGCGCTGCCTCGACGGTAACGGCTCAGTGGGGCCGGCCACCGCAGATCCGCGCGTCCATCCGGAAACGATCGTGCCGACACTCACCCCGGGGGTTGTCCGAACCGGTCGGGCGCTCCGCCTAACCTGTCACGGTGAGTGAATCAGGTCGAGCGCGGTTCGAGGCGGTCGAGGACCCGAGGCTGCGGGACGACCGCCTGCGACTGTTCTCGTTCGCCACAGCCGAGAAGCGAGTGCACTACCTGTGGGTGCTGCGCGCTTTCGATCACGCGCGCGGCAACTATTCGGTGCTCTTGCACGCCGGGGACGTCGAGAACGTCCTCTCCCGGCTGCCGGGCGCGACCGGTGACCACGTCCCCGATTCCTCCGAGATCCCTGCTCTGCTCGAGCAGTTGCACAGCTGGGGTGTACTCGAGCGCAGCTACGACGGGACCCGCGCGGCAACCCTCGCCGAGTACCGCAACCGGCACTACGTGTACCAGTTCGGCCAGGCCGGATACCGGGTCTTCCGCGCCGTCGAGGACGTCCTGTCCTCCCGGGGCGAAGATGTGTCGCTCTCGCGCCTGGCGCTGCCCGACCTGCTCGCCGACCTGGACGATCTCGCCGATGCGAACACCGCCGGCGACGGTGAACTCGTCTACCGGAAACTGAGCCGGCTCGACGCGACGTTGTCGGACATGGCCGAGCGCGCAGCCCGCTTCTATCTCGTGCTCGGTGACCTGATGCGCACGACCGAGGTCACCCCGGAAACGTTCATCGCGCACAAGGACGCTCTGCTCACTCACATGCGAGAGTTCAGTACCGACCTCGCCCGCTACGCCCCGAAGCTGTCCGTCGCCCTGGATCGGGTGCGGTCATCGGGTGTGGACAGACTGACTGCGGCAGCAGCCCGGCACGACGAGCGGGTGTTGCTGTCGTTCGAGGAGCGCGAGGCGGACTGGGTGCAGCGATGGTGGGGCATCGAGCACTGGTTCGTCGGTGTCGGGTCGGAGCCGAGCGAATCCGAACGCCTGCGGGGTGCGACGACCAACGCGATCTCGGCGGTGCTGGCATTGTTGCGTCGGCTCACCGAGCAGCGTCGCGGCGGTGTCAGCCGCGAGTCGCAGCTTCGGCATCTGGCCGGCTGGTTCGCTGCGGCGCCGTCGGAGGACGCAGCGCACGCACTGTTCGGGGCGGTGTTCGACCTGGGGCGGCCACGGCACTTTTCCGTCGCACACCCCGACGCCGACGTCATCCCGGTCACCCGCTCGTGGTGGGACGCACCGCCGGTGGAGATTTCGCGCACCCTGGCCGAAACCGGCCGCCGGCCCGCCGCCGGTGCGCCGGGCCGGATTCAGCGCAACGACGCCGGGGTGCGCCGCCTGCGGGAACTGCAACTCGATAAGCAACGCAGACGATCCGAGGCCGCACGATCTCTCGCCGCCGGGGGCGTGCGCGAGCGGGAGTTGACCGAACCGGAAGCGGAGGTGCTGTTGAGCCTGCTCGATGCGGCCCTGTCGGCACGAGTGCCGGTCAGCGGGCGGGTGCGCGCCGACGACACCGCCTCCGGTACCCAGAACGGGGTGAAGCTCACGCTGCGCCCGAGCAGCGAATCCACGGTCGTGCACACTGCGCGGGGCCGTCTGTATCTGGACGGACTGTCGGTGGAGGTGCGATGAGAGCCCGATCTATCCCGTCGGTGGAACTGGATTCCTACCAACGCGCGGCACGTCTGGTCCTCACCCACCATCTGGTCACCGCCACCTTTCCCGACCGCTCGTCGCTGGCGGCGGTGCGCCGCTGGGCCACCGAACTGCGGGAGGACCTGCTCGCTACCTTCGGTTATCGACTGGAGGTCACCGAAACCACCGCCCGGCTGTTCACCGTCGCCGATCGTCTCGACCCCGGTGCGGGTACGACGACGACCACCGGCCGGCCGTTCGACAGGCGCCGATATGCCTACCTCGCACTGGCGATAGCCGCGCTCGGTCGCGGGGCCGGGCAGATCACTTTGTCCGAACTCGCCGAGCACGTGGCCGCCGAGGCGGGCCGGGTCGACGGTGTCGAACTCGACACCGAACGCGCCGCCGACCGTGACGCCTTCGTCGACGCCGTGACCTGGCTCGGCGTGCGCGGCGCGATCACCCTCGCCGACGGCGACGCCGGCGGGTGGGCGAGCGATCCCGACCGCGGTGAAGCGCTCTACGACGTCGACCGCGCTGTCGTCCACGCCCTGTTCCGTCCCCCGCGAGCGTTGCAGCACCTCGAATCGGTGCGCGGATTGCTCGGCAATTCCGGTGCACCACAATCCGATACAGCAGAGGTGCGACGCCGTGTGCGGCGCGCATTGCTGCAGCGTCCGGTGGTCTACGCCGACGATCTCGACGAGGACGAGGCGTTGCAACTCGCATTGCGGCGCACCACCGACGAGGTGGAATTGCTGACCGGCCTGACGTGTGAACGTCGCGCGGAAGGCGTTGCGCTGGTGGATACCTCGGGACGTGTGTCGGATATTCGCTTCCCGAACACGGGGACCGTGGCGCAGGTCGCGTTGTTGCTCGCCGGGGAGATGTGCGACCGCATTCTCGATCCCGATGCCCCGGCCCCTCCCCGGTTGCCGGTGCCCACGCAGGCGCACGGCACGCTCGTCGCGGCCGTCGATGCGGCGATCCCGAAGTCGACGGTCTTCACCCCTCTCGCGATCTCGGAGGTGTCCGTCCACCCGGACGAGCAGGATGGCACCGGCGCCGATCGAGTTCCGATCGAACATCCCCTGCTCGAGGATTCGTGGCTGGCGAGCACCGTCGGCCGGCTCGTCGACATCTACGGCCGCACCTTCGCCGCCCAGTGGCAGGCCGACCCCGCCGGGTTGACCGAGGCAGCGGTGGAGATGCTCGACAAGCTCCGATTGGTGGCCCGGGTGCCGGGCGGAGTGCTCGCGCTACCGGCCCTGGCTCGTTTCCGCGGGGTGACGGTCAGTGTGCGCAAACGGGATCCGGAGATCGACCTGTTTCCAGGCACCACCCCGCCACCGACCCCCGACACCCACACAAAACCGACGGAGATCTCATGAGCAGCGCCCGATTCCGACCCACGCGTGCCGGGATCATCAATCTGTGGGACTACCGCGACCAGGAGTTCTCGTTCGCCGACGGACGCCTGGTACTGCGTGGGCCGAACGGCTCGGGCAAGACGAAGGCCCTCGAAGTGCTGTTCCCCTTCGTCCTCGACGGCCGGATCGAGCCGCGGCGACTGAACCCGTTCGCCGGCGAGGAACGCACGATGCGCTCGAACCTGCTCTACCGGGGACAGGACAGTGCCCACTCCTACGTGTGGATGGAGTTCTGCCGCGGCCGCGCCGACGATCCCGAAGCCGTGACGGTCGGCATCGGCATGCGTGCCACTCGCGGCAACGACAAGGTCACGCGCTGGCATTTCGTCGTCGACGGCCGCGTGGGCGTGGACTTTTCGCTGCTCGACGACGAGGACCGTCCGCTCACTCGCAAGCAACTCGTCGAACAGATCGGAACCGACGCGGTCAGCGACCGTCCCGTCGACTACCGCGCTGCGATCGATGCGCGCATGTTCGGGCTGGGCGCACAGCGCTACGACCAGCTGATCAACCTGATCCTGACGCTGCGGCGGCCCCAGCTCGCGAAGAACCTCGATCCGAAGGGATTGTCGCAGGCGCTGACGGACGGACTCCGTCCTCTCGACGACGACCTCATCGTCGAGGCGGCCCGCTCGTTCTCCGCGATCGAGGAGGTCGAGCGCACCCTCGAATCCCTGGCGGCCGCCGACGACGCGGCACAACAGTTCGTCAAGGTGTACTCGAAGTACATCCGCCAGCAGGCCCGCACGGCCGTGGACAAGGTCGGCGCCCGCCTCGGGGTGGTCGACACCGCGATCCGCTCGCTGCGGGAGGCAGCCGCCGCGCGCACGGAGGCCGGCGCCGCACGCACCGTCTCCGAAGAGCAACTCGCCGACGCCGAACGCGACCACGAGCAGGCACGGACCACGCTCGAGGCACTGCACCGATCCAGCGCATACGAGGGCAAGCAGCAGCTCGACGACCTCGCGTCGGTGGTGGCGAACCTGGAACGGACCACCGCCGTGCAGGCGGACCAGGCAGCCCGCGCCCAGACCGTCGTGGCCGACCGGCTCCGCGACCGCGATCGCGCCCGTGACGCACTCGAGGCGGCGACCGCGGCACGTCGACGCAGCGAGGACGGTCTCCGGTCGGCTGCCGAGGACGCCGGTATCACATGGACCGGGCTCGACAGCGTCGAACGAAGCGAACAGCTGATCCAGGCGATCGACGCGCTCGCCGAGGAACGCGACGCCGACGTGCGCGCCGTGCGCACCGCCCTCTCCCAGCTCGACGGTGCCGCCGCCGCGCGAGTACGCGCCGAGTCCGCCGCGGCACGCAGCCGCCGGCAGTGTGACGCCGCGCTCGCGGCAGTGAAAACCGCGGAGACCGTGGTCGCGCTCTCCCGCAGCGAGATCGCCACCGAGCTGGGGCGCTGGTGGTCCGAACACGCGGAGATGTTCGCGACGGTCGGGCTGTCCACCGCGGTGTTCGATGCGCTCGACGCCGCCTTCGGTGCGGTCGGGCAGGACGATGCACCGTCCCCGTCCGCCGTCTTCGCCGAACACACCGGCCCTGTGGTCGACGACCTGCGATTCCGGCGACGGTTGTGCGCATCGGAGATCGAATCCCTCGGCACCCGGATCGGTGAGCTCGAGGCCGAACGCACAGCGGTTGCGGCGGAACGCGACGACGCTCCCCCGGCCTTTACCGCCCGCACCGGCCGCCGCGACGAGCTCGGCGGGGCACCGCTGTGGCAGCTCGTCCGCTTCCGCGACGACGTCTCGGCTCGAGTGGCCGCCGGTATCGAGGCAGCGCTGCAGGGCGCGAATCTGCTCGACGGATGGATCGTGGGTGACGACGGCGGGATGCCGCCCGCCATCGAGTCCGAGCAGTTGCTGGTGGCGCTACCTCCGGAACATCGGCCCAGCGGTCCGACCTTGTCGGATGTTCTTGTGCCCGAAGCAGACACGGTCGTCTCCGAGGACCGGGTGGCTGCGGTCCTGTCGTCGATCGCGTGGAACGGTACACCGGACCCGGGCGTACGGGTGTCGGTGGATGCGGACGGCGCGTTCCGGCAGGGGGTGCAACTCGGCCGGCACGTCAAGGAGCAGGCGGAGTTCATCGGTGCGACCGCGCGGGCGCGCCGTCGACAACGCCGCATCGTCGAACTCGAAACCACCATCGCCGAATGTCGCGCCGAAGCCGAGTCGCTGCGAGAGCAGGACCGCGAGATCGGGCACCGGCTCGCCGCCCTCGACGCAGCGGTGAAAGCATTGCCGCGCGCCGGTACCGTGCTCGCGGCGCTGCGCAAGGTCACCGAATGCGCCGGTGCGCTGCGTACCGCGTCCGAATCCGCCGCCGGCGCGGACCGCGACCTCGATCAGGCGATCGCTGCCGTCGCCGCGAAGGAACAGCACCTGCGTTCGACGGCCGGCCGGCACCACGCCCCGATCACCGCTACCGAACTGGACAGTCTCGACGCGTCGGTCCGACACTTCCGTTCCCAAGGTCAGGCTCTACAGCGGGCGCTGCGTGAGCAGGCAACATGCGGCGACCGGCTACGCGACACCGAAATTCGTCTGGACGAGGCACGGGCGGCCGCGGAGAACGCGGCCGAGTTCGCTGCGGAGAACGCCGAGACCTTGGCCAACGAGCAGCAGAAACTCGCGACCCTGCGGGAGTCCATCGGTGCGAGCGCAGAGCTGATCGACGCCCACCTCGAGGATGCACGCAGGCGGATCGAGTCGGCGAAAGCTGCCGAGCGGGCGGCCCGCAAGGCCCACGAGTCGAGCCTCGAACGCATCGGCAAGGCCGATGCCGCCCACACCGGCGCAGAGCACGCCCTGCGGGCAGCGCTCACCGAGGCACGCGCCGACGCCGGCGCCCTTGCGCCCTTCGCCCGCCCCGACCTGCTGACCCTGCTCGGCATCGACAGCGAGCATGTGTGGCCGTCGAGTGCGGCCGCGTGGCTCGACGCCGATCAGCTGTCCTATCGGATCCGCCGGTCCGCCGACGACACCGTGGAGGTCCTGCCGGACGAAGTCATTGCGTTATTCCGGGTGCTCGACACCGCGACCGAGTCGGTGACAGTGGCCGATTCCACCCGTAAGGCGACCGCTTCGGCGCTGACCTCCGCGCTGCAGGAGTTCGATGCCGAACTCGCCCGGGGTCGCGACTACCGGCTGCACTGGGACGCTGCCGACGGCGTCACCGTCGTACAGGTGCAGGACGAACAGGGCTACACCTCCGTCGCGGCGTTCGCGCAGCGAATCTCCCGGGCACGGCGGGAACAGGAGGCGCTGCTCACCGATTCGGAGCGGCGCATCCTCGAAGATGCCCTGCTCACCGGCCTCGCGCAGCAGATCCACGAGCGCACCGTCGATGCACGCGATCTCATCGCCCGGATGAGCACCGAGATGCGGCAGCGGCACATGTCGTCCGGTAACACCATCGGTGTGCACTGGGTGCTCGCCGACCATCTCGACGAGCAGGCCCGCGCGGTATGCAAACTCCTCGACCGCGACGCCTCGCTGCTGGCACCGGAGGATCTCGCCGGTATCCGCGCGCACTTCGCGGCACGAATCCGCGCGGAACGGGCCGCGCATCCGGAACGGTCGTATCCGGAAATCCTCACCTCGACACTCGATTACCGGCGCTGGCGGGTGTTCTCGTTCAGCCTGATCGGCGCGGACGGCAGCGAGGACCGACTCACTCCCGCCCGGCATTCGGCGCTGTCCGGCGGTGAGCAGTCAGTCTCCCTGCATCTGCCGTTGTTCGCCGCCGCACATGTGATGCTCGATTCGGCGGATCCACACGCGCCACGTCTACTCGCCCTGGACGAGGCGTTCGCGGGCGTCGACGACACCGGTCGCAGCGAATTGCTCGGCCTGTCCGTGCAATTCGATCTCGACCTGTTCATGACCGGCTTCGACCTGTGGATCACCTACGCCGACGTGCCGGGTTGCGCGCACTACGACCTGTCGCATTCGGTGGCCGAACACACCGTCGCCACCACCCTGCTGGTGTGGTCGAGCGGTGAACTGCTCGCCGAGCACAACGGTTCGGACCTGGAATTCGCCCTGGGTTCGCCGCGGACGCGGCGGGTCGTGCAGCCGGTCGAGGGGGCGCTCGAGTTCGCGTGATCCCCGGCCGCCGGTGACTGAAACCTCCGGCCCACGTGCACTTCTCGTTGGGGCACTCCGAAGCGGGACGACGAGAAGCGCACGTCCGATCCGGTGGGTGTCAAACGCCGGACCGGTTGAACGGCCCAATGCGCGCGAGGCGATCGTTCTCGGTCGGAGCGGGCGCCCGGACGGCTTCACGGTGCCGCCGGAGGCCATCGGCACACACCCGGCGCACGAGCGCGGGATGGAACAGGAATCGGGGTGGATCCATCAGGCTGCTCACCCTGAGGAAACGGTCGACGACCACCGCATCGGTTTCGGCCGCTGCCAGCACCCGGTCCACATAGGCGTTGCCGAGGCGGGTCGGCAGTGGTCGCGGTCCCTCCACCTCTGGTAGCGCCAGATCGGCACCGACGGCAAGCTGCCACGCGGCGCCGATCGGCTTCGCAGCGGCGCGGAAGAATCGCCGAGCGAGGTCGTCGTCGCCGTGTCGCAGGCATTGCCGCAGCGCGTTCGCTTCGAGTGCGGCGACCGTCATGCCCTGACCGTAGAGCGGATTGAAGCTGCAGATCGCATCTCCAGCAACCAGAAGTCCGTCCGGGAACCGGCGCATCCGCTCGTAATGGCGCCACTGACTGGACGGATATCGGTGCTGCGCCACTGCACCGAGCGGCTCGGCTTCGCGGAGTGCAGAGACGACGCGGCGGGGTACGAACCCTTCGACGAAGGTGATCATGCCGGCCAGATCTGCCGGGGGTTCATGACCCGCCATTCCGGCAGTGGTGAACAACCATGTGCCGTTCTCGTGCGCGAACAGCCCCATGCCGGTGGCGCGTCCGGGCTGCGCACCGACCAGCACCGCTTTCTCCCTCGGCGCACCGGACGGGAAGCGCAGCAGTTGGCTCCGGTAGGTGACGTGCACGACGACATGGTCTTCGGCCGGCCGCTCGTAGCCGAGCTTCGCGAGAGAAGCCGGCGTGCGGGCGCCACGTCCCGTCGCGTCGAGCACCAGGTCGGCCGTCAAGGTGCGGACGCCCTCGCGGCTTCCCACCGTCACGCCGGTGACCCGGCGGTGATCGGATGTCGTCGTCAGATCGCCGGCACTGTGGCCGTCGAGGATCGTGACGTTCGGAAGGTCGCGCACGCGCCGACGGACATGGCTTTCGAACAGCAGCCTGCTCGGTGTGTACGTGGTTCGGCGGTCGCGGAAGCCGCCGGCCTGGACCATGGGGTGCCCCCCGGGGGCGAAATACAGGGCGGCGAGATCATCGCCGGGGATCATCGGCGCACCTGCTGCGACGAGTCCGTCGAGTATTCCGGGGAACAACTCGTCCACGATCTGCGCGCCGCGCGCGAGGAGAGCGTGGGCATGTTGTCCCTGCGGCACTCCGCGGCGTTTCTCCGCCGCGTCGGGAAGTACATCCCGCTCGACGACCGTCACTGTGCGGTAGGACTCGGCCAGGGCCCGGGCCGCCAGTAGACCGCCGATGCTTGCCCCCAGAACGACTGCATGATCACCGATCCTGTTCATCGTGCACCTCCGTCGGTGACTCGAACTCGCACTACATGCCTGTACTGCAATCCTGCTGAGGCGACCGGTGATCGTCGCGGGTAGTGCACTACCCGATTCCGGCGGGCCGCCGATGTCGCTGTGGTACCGCACGGACTGGATTCGATCGCGGCGTCCACCGTTCCGCTCAACGGTCTCACGGCGGCCCAGATCGTCGACTTGCTCGGGGAACCGTCCCACCGCAGGAACCGACTGCTGATCATCGGCGCGGCCGGGATCGTCGGCGGATATCCGGCCGTGTTCGCCCGAACCTCGGATCTCCGTCCGAGCGGGGGATCATCGTGACCGCTGTGGAAGTTCGGCCCGACGGCGCCCGGTTGGGCGGTCTCCTCGCCCGCGCCGCGTCGGGCGAACTTCCGCTCCGTGTGCACGACGCGGTACCGCTGGAGAAGGTGGCCGAGGCACACCGGTCCATGGCACTCGGCGGCGTGCGCGGCCGGTACGTACTGATTCCATGAACGAACGCGAGGCGTCTACCACTGCGGACGCCTCCCCTTCACGCACGTCGATCATGTCCGGCGGACGTCTCCGTCGTGTCCACCCCCGATTTCCTCGCGGGTGATGGAAGGATGCCCACGTCGAGGGGAACAGATCGGAGTCGCCGCGAGTGCCATCAACGTCCGTGTCCGTGAAGGACGCACGCAAGCGGTTGGGTGAGTTGGTCCGTGAGGTCAACGACGAGGCCGTCGCGGTCGAGATCGTCGGCAAACGCGACGCGGCCGTCCTGATCTCCAGGGATCGCTATACGGCGTTGCAGGAGGCCACCTTTCTGTTGCGCTCCCCCGAACTGATGGACAGCCTGCGCCGGGAGATGCAGCGTTCGCTGCTCGAGGCCGCCGCCGCGAAGGACGAACCGCGACCGGCGCGCGGCGGGGGCCGCACCGGCAACAAGAAGAAAAAGAAGCGTAAGAAGAACCGGCGTTCCCGGTGACCTGCCGGGCATCGGGCGGACGCTACGGCGTCGTCCACAACATTTCCGGGCGGATCGATCCCATTCCGTACATCTGCACCCCGTGCACGCCTTCGCCGAGGATCGCGGCCGGTGCTGTGCGGATGTACCACACGGCAGGAGTGAGCTCGACGATCCGCTGCTGAGCGGTCGTGTACGCGGCACGGCGCGCATCGAGGTCGGCCGCTCCCCGGCCTTCGTCGATCGCCGCGTTGAGTTCCGGGTCGTCGATGCCGGTGAAGTTCCCCGTCGAGTCGCCGTGGAAGGCGGACCACAGTGCGGTGTCGGGGTCGACGATCGTGGCGGAGGTGATCGCGACGTCGAAGTCGTGGGCGTTCAATCTCGGTAGAGCAGAGGCAAGTTCGAGGACCTCGACCTGGACGTCGACGTTGTCGAAGGCGCTCAGCTGCGCCTGCACGGCTTCGGCGACCGCTTTGTTCTCCACCGAGGTGTACGCCAGGAAGGTGAACGACACGGGCTTGCCCTCTGCTGCGAGTTCGTCGAACAGTTCTTGCGCCGCCCCTGGATTGTGCGCCGGGATCATGATGTCGGTGTGGAACGGTGAGGACTCGCCGAACAGTGAACGCGGCAGTTCCGCCCGTCCTGCGAAGACCACATCGTTCAGCGCGTCGATGTCGATCGCGAGCGCGAGTGCTCGGCGAGCCCGCTCGTCGTCGAACGGCGCGCGTCGGGTGTTCAGTGCGAGGAATTGCCCGCCATCGGTCGGCTGGACCACCGTGCGGAGGCCGGCGTCCTCGGCGCGCCCGAGCGTTGCCCAGCTGGCTTCGATGGCGAGTCCGGCGTCTCCGGTGATCACCGAGTTGACGCGCTGGTTCGTGTCGCTGTTGTGGAGCAATTCGATTCCGTCGAGATAGGGCGCGGGTTCGTATCCCGCGTTGCGTTCCAGGATGATCCGATCCTGGCGGCGCCACTGCGACATCGTGAACGGTCCCGCCCCGACGGGGCGCTCGTCGAACGCCGGCCGACCTTCGTCGAGGGCGGTCGGGGAGGCGATCCAGTTCAACCCGCTCCACACCACTGCCTGGCCGTAGTGCGGGTTCGGGGATACGAGCGTCACTCGCAGCGTCAGAGGATCGATCACCTCGAGTGCCGCGATCTGGGATGCCTGGATCAGGGATGGTGAAGCCCCGGCAGGATCGCGCATCCGGTCCCAGTTGTAGCGGACCGCCTCGGCGTCGTAGACGGTTCCGTCGGTGAAGGTCGTTCCGGCACGTAGTTTCAGTTCGAATGTGTTGCCACCGTCTGCGGTGTCGAACGACTCGGCGAGGATGGGGGTGATCTCGGCGGTCTCGGGGTCGTTGACCAGCAACGTTCCGTACAGCGCGTTGCCGATGACACTGTTCGTCACCCACGCGTTCACGAGCGTCGCCGGATCGAGGGACCGAGGTTCTCCGCCCTGGACGATGCGCACCGTGCCGCCGGAGACCGGATCTCCGACCGCGGCGTCGGAGGCGGACGCAGCACCACCGCTCGCACATGCCCCGGCCACCAGAGCCAACGATGCGACGAGAGCGGCCGTCGGTATCACGCGTCGCATTCGGCGGCGTAAGCGGAGCATCATCGGGACCCCTTCACTGGAACGACTGTGGGAGCGGAACTTCGGTGGCGGGCGAGTACTGGCGAGGACTGGCCACGACCGTATCGAAACGATACTCTCACAAACAAGAACGAACTTCTCGAAGTGAAGATCGAATTTCCGGAGGTCCTCCATGACAGCATCGGCCACCGAACCGGCGGAGGCCGGACCGACCCCGGCCACCCATGCTCGACGCAACCCCGACGCGCCCGCGATCATCATGGGCGCAGGGACAGTGGTCCCCTACCGGGAACTCGACGACAGGTCCGCACGGTTCGCCACCTACCTGCGCGCCCAGGGCCTGACCACCGGCGATCACATCGCGATCCTCATGGAGAACTCACCCGCATTCCTGGAAGTCGCGTGGGCCGCACAGCGTTCGGGCCTGTACTACACCGCCGTCAACCGGCACCTGCGCCCGTCCGAGGTGCAGTACATCCTCGACGACTGCGGCGCAGCCGCCTTGATCACCTCCGCGTCGATGTCCGATGTCGTCGACGGACTCGACCCGGCTTCCCTTCGCATCCGGGTGTGCACCGACGGCGCTCTCCCCGGCTTCGACGACTACACCTCGATCCTCGATCACCACGAACCGCTACCGTTCGAGGAGTCCGTCGAAGGTCGCGAGATGCTGTATTCGTCGGGAACAACGGGGCGCCCCAAGGGGGTTCGCAAACCACTGCCGGGCACACCTTTCGGTGATCCTGCCGCGCCACCGGCCCTGATCGCCCAGGGCATCGCGGCGCGCGGGATCACCGCGGGCACTGTGTACCTCTCCCCCGCCCCGCTCTATCACGGCTCTCCCCTGGTGTTCTGCATGTCGGCGCAACGCCTCGGTGCCACCGTCGTGGTGATGGAACGATTCGACCCGCTCCGCTGCCTCGAACTCATCGAACGTCACCGCGTCACCTACGCACAGTTCGTGCCCACCATGTTCGTTCGGATGCTCAAGCTCTCCGACGAGGAACGCATGCGGTACGACCTGTCGTCCCTGAAGGAGGTCACGCACGGCGCCGCGCCGTGCCCCGTCTCGGTGAAACACCGGATGATCGAGTGGCTCGGCCCGATCGTCCACGAATACTATTCCGGCACCGAGGATGTCGGTGCGAGTCAGATCTCGGCGTCGGAATGGCTGACGCATCCGGGTTCCGTCGGCAGGCCCATGCAGGAATGTCACATCGTGGGCGAGGACGGCGAAGAACTGCCGCCCGGCGAGATCGGAGTCGTGTACTTCGCCGGTGGGCGGCCCTTCGAGTATCACAACGACCCGGCGAAAACCGCCGGCGTCACCCACCCGAAGGGCTGGCGCACACTCGGTGACATGGGATACCTCGACGAGGAGGGCTACCTCTACCTGACCGACCGGCAGGCCCTGATGATCATTTCGGGTGGTGTGAACATCTACCCGCAGGAAACCGAGAACGTCCTGATCGGGCATCCCGCAGTGCTCGACGTCGCCGTGATCGGTGTACCCGACGAGGACATGGGCGAGGCGGTCAAGGCGGTCGTGCAACCGGTCGATCCCGACACCGCCTCCGACGCCCTCGCAGCCGAACTCCTCGACTACTGCCGGCGTGAGCTCGCCACCTTCAAGTGCCCGACCAGCGTCGACTTCGTGCGCGACCTCCCTCGGGACCCGAACGGCAAGCTCTACAAACGCCACATCCGCGAGCAGTACTGGGAGGGGCACGGCGCGACGCGCACCCGGCTCGTCCAGGGGTGACCGAGGTCGGTGTCAGAAGACGATCGAGTCCGGTGCGGCAGATTCGCCGAGATATGCCTGCTCGAGCAGCCTGGGGGACGCGGCGAGATCAGCGGCGGGACCGCTCGTCGTCACCTCACCGTGTCGCAGGACCATCGCAAGGTCGGCGACCGACAACGCCATGTGCACGTGCTGCTCGACGAGCACCACGGCGGCGTCCCTGTCGTCGGCAAAGCTGCGGACGACGGGCAGCAACGACTCGACGACGACGGGCGCGAGACCCATGCTCAGTTCGTCGACGAGCAGCACCTTCGGTGCTTGCACGAATGCGCGCGCGAGGGCGAGCATCTGCTGTTCGCCACCCGAGAGCATGCCGGCCGCGATCGAGCGGCGTTCGCCGAGAGCCGGGAAGTACTCGATCACTTCGTCGATCGCCGGGCCGCCCTTACGTCGGGCGAGCCGGAGATTCTCGACGACCGTGAGCGATTTGAACAGCGCTCGATCATCGGGAACGAGCACGATCCCGGCTTTCGATGCGGCTCGCGCATTGCCCGCCGCAACGGGGGTGCCGTCGAGGTCGATCGACCCGCCGAGCGGGGCGAGCAGGCCCGCCAGGGTCAGCAGCAGGGTCGTCTTGCCCGCACCGTTCGGGCCGAGCACCGCAAGCACTTGTCCGGCATGCAGTTCGATGTCCACATCCCGCACACACGGGCGACCGCGACCGTACCCGCAGAACAGACCGGTGGCACTGAGCTTCGTCGTCATGAGCCTGTCTCTGCTTTCTCCTGGGGCGCTTTCTCCTGGGTCGCACCGAGATAGGCGGCGACGACCGCCGAATCGTTGCGGATCTCGGCCGGGGCCCCGTTCGCGATGACGCGGCCGAGATCGAGAACCACGATTCGGTCGCACAACCCGAGCACCAGATCCATGTCGTGGTCGACGATGAGTACGGTGACCCCTGCGTCGCGCACCGCCCGCAGTTTCTCGCCGAGCCAACGACTTTCGGCACTCGCCAGACCCGCCGCCGGTTCGTCGAGCAGAAGCATCCGGGGACGGCCCGCCAAAGCGCGTGCGACCGAGACCAATTGCTTGCGACCCTGCGACAATTCGCCCACCGGGTCGTCGGCACAGGATTCGAGGTCGAGCATCCGGAAGAGGGTGTCGATCCAGTGAACATCCGTCTTTCCCAACCGTCGACCCGCAATGAACGTGCCGACTGCCACGTTCTCCCGCACCGAGAGGTCCTCGTAGAGCGATATGTCCTGGAAGGTGCGTCCGAGCCCGAGACGGCTGCGGCGATGCGGGACGAGTCCGTCGATCCGCCGACCCTCCAGGGTCACCGTCCCGCCGGCATCCGCGAAGCCGCTGAGCGCATCGATACAGGTGGTCTTGCCCGCCCCGTTGGGTCCGATGAGACCGACGATCTCACCCGCGCGGACCTCGATGGAGAAATCTGCCAGCGCCGCGACGGTACCGTGGGTGACGGTCAGTCCGTCCGCAGCGAGAACGACGGTTCCTGCCGTGTCCCCGGACAACATCGTCGCCAGCTGGGCACGCTCGTCGATCGACGTCTCGGCGGGGACATCCTGCGGTCGTCCCGACCGCCGCCCGATGACGGTCTGCAGCCGGACCGCCCGCTGCGCGAGGTGCCCGGCGATCCCCTCGGGGTAGCTGATCACGGTGAGGACGAGCAGGACCCCGCCGATGATCGCGTAGTAGTCGGCGAACCCGAGCAGTCGGTCGAGCAGGATGAACATTACTCCGCCGGCACCGAGAACCCCGGAGAGGATACCGCCGCTGACCAGGGTGACCCCGGCGATGTAGATCATCGCGAACATCGCGATCCCACCGATGGTGGTGTACGACTCCGCGGTGACCACGGTCTGCTGATAGGCCATCAGCGATCCGCCGAGTCCCGCGATGAACGCGCCGATCGCGAAGGCCAGCAACTTGGTCCGCGACACGTCGATTCCCGACGCCGCCGCAGCGCGTTCGTCGGCGCGCACCGCCAGCATCGCGGCCCCCAGCCGGCCGGTCCGCAACTTCGCGACGGCCACCCCGACCAGCACGAGTACGGCGAGGCAGAGGAACCCGAAGGCAGGTCGCGGATAGCCGGCTCCGGAACCGATGGACAGGTCGAGACCGAAGAGCGTGGGTGGTTCGACCTGGGCACCCTGCATTCCACCGTTGAGGTCGGTATTGCGGAACCAGACGAACTCGAGGAAGACCGCCAGCGCGAGGGTGACCACCGTGACGGGCAGTCCGCGGATCCGCAGGGCAGGAAGCCCCACGACCACCCCGATCACCGTCGCGGCCAGAGCACCGAGGACAGGCGCGAGCGGGAACGGAACTCCCCAGTCAGTCGTCAAGCGACTCAGGGTGAACGCGCCCACTCCGGCAAGGGGCAACTGCGCCAACGAGATCTGACCCGCGAAGCCGGTCACGACTACTTGCGACAGGCCGATGATGGCCAGAACGAGGCTGACGATCACTGCCGCCCGATAACTCCCGGAGGTCAGCGTCAGCGCGAGGATCGCGACTGCCGTCCCGGCGAGGGTCGGCAGCAGGATGTGCCGGGGGCGCGGCGCCCTGCCGAGGGAGGACTTCACGATCGCGCCACGGGTGGGCAGAGGCTTTCCGCGCACGACCAGGAAGGCGAGGATCAGCACCAGCGGAACGAGTTCTGCCATCCCGGATTGCGGGAACCAGTCGATGGTCGCCTGCAGATGGGTCATCTCGGACTGCAGCATCCCGATCGCGAATCCCGCCGCGACGGTCACGCCCATGGCGGTGAAGTTTCCGACGAGCGCGGCCGCCAGGGCTGGAATCACGAACAGCGAGTAGGACACCGGGACCAACGGAACGATGGGGGCGATGAGGATGCCACCGATGCCGGCGACCACGGTACTCAACGCCCAGTTGCCCACGGCGATCCGATCGGGCGACAGACCCGTGACGAGCGCCCCCTTCTCGGATTCGGCGGCCGCGCGCGTTGCAAGCCCGAACCGGGTGTACCGGAACAAGCACACGAGCACGATCGTCATCGCAATCATGAGAACCGCGAACCACAACCGGTCCTGCGGGATCCGCATCCCGGCGACCGTGAGCACACCGTTGGGCAGGATCGGCTTGACCGACACCGGGGTGGTGCCCACCCGCAGCGCGAGCAGCGCCTGCACGACCAGCATCACGCCGATGGACACGACCGCCTTGGCGACCGGCGGCGCGTTTCGCACCAGCCGGAAGACCAGACCGTAGAGCACGATGCCCAGGAGGGCTGCGATCACCAGCGACAGCGCCAATGCCGGCAAGAAGCCCCACGGCCCACCGAGGTCGACGGTGGTCGGCATCCCCGGAATCGGATTGAGCAACTCACCTTTACGCAGAAAGCTGTAGGTGTATGCCACGTACAAGGCGATCGCGCCGGTCGCGAAGTTCACGACACCGGAACTCCGGAACGTCATGACCAGCGCGAGCCCGAGCGCCGCGTACACGGCGCCGTTGCCCAATCCGAGTACCAGGAAAACGAAGTGCTCGGACATCAGTCACCCGTTTCCGGCAACCAGGCCGCCGGTGTCACTGCCCGACTTTCGGGTCGGTCGCCTTGCCACCTTCGACGGTCGCGATGATGCCTTGATTCGCACACACGGCCGGCATGCCGGGCATCGCGGTGCCGTCGCAGGTGAAGGTGATCCCGTCCGCCGCCGGCATGGGTACGTCCACAGCGGTCTTGATCGCGTTGTCGATCGCGGCCGCGGTCGGCTCGCCCTCGAGACCCTCGGTCGCACGGATCAGGCCCAGCATGGCCTGATAGCCGGTGAAGGTGAAACCGTTGATGTCCGCGTCGGGCGCATACCGTTCCATCACCGAGCGGTAGAGCACCGCCTCGGGCTCGTCGGAATCGATGTCGGCACCGAGGAACGCCGTTGCTCCGTCGAGGGAGTCACCGACCGCATCGATCACCGAGGGATCGAGGCAGGGCTGAATGATCATCTTCGCCTGGTCTGCGCCGAGAGTCATCATCGACCTGAGCACGGAAGTGCACATCGTCGCGTCGCCGATCACCGCCACCGCGTCGACACCGTCGGCTAATCCGGCGCTGACCTGCGGCGTCGCATCGGGGGTACCGGGCGTTACGGGAGCGATCTTCAGTTCGACGCCGGCTGCGCCGAAGGTGCTGTCGCCGAGCGCCTGCGTCGAGGCGATCACCGCGCCGGTGTCGATGACGAACGCCGCGACCTTCTGGTACCCCTGCTCCTTCGCGTAGTTCGCCATCGCCGCAAGCGATCCCGGGAATCCGCTGTTGAGAGCATAGGCCGAGGGGGAGGTCAGTTCGGCCGGGGTGGTGCCCGACGGAGTCATGTACGGGATGCCCGCTCCGGTGATGATCGGGACCATCGCGGCGCCGTGGCCGGAGGACGGCACGACGACCGCCGCGACTCCCTTCTCGACCATTTGGTTCGCGCAGTCCTGGTTCGAGGCCGGATCCTCCTTGGCGGCACAGAGTTCGAGTTCGATCGGATGCCCCCCGATGCCACCGAGATGCGCGTTGGCGTATTCGGCGGCCGCCTCGGCGGCACGCCGATTGTTGGGCATCGAGATCGCCGGTCCCCCTTCCGGATTGATCACCCCGATCCTGACGGGCGTGCCGGTGGCCGGATTGTCGGGGAACGCACTGCTCGGCGCCTCGGCCGAACCGCTGTCCGCGCTGTCGTCCGTGCTGCCGCACGCCGCCGTCCCCACCACCAGCGCGGAGGTCGCCAGAAGCAACCCCAGACGCGTTCGTTTGACTGATTTCCTGCCGGTCGAACTGGACATCTGAGACACGGAGCCACTCCTCGATTCATGCCGCAGGCATTGGACGTTCCCTTACGTGACGCAACTCACACCGAAGTGGGCTGAGCGTAAGTGGGCTTCTCAGATGTGTCAATAGGATTACGTAGTTATCTACGTAAGAAGGGTGGGCGAGGGTGGTCCGGAGTGAGTAGTCCCGAGCCAGCCGACCGCGCGCATCTCGTCACTCCGCCGCGGCGGGAAGCGACGAGATGCGCGTTCGAGGAGCGTGCCAGGTCAGGTGCCGCAGAAGGTCCGGAAGCTGTCGGTGAACGACCTCGGTGCGGGCGAAGCGAATTCGGCCCATTCGTCGCGACGCCCGAAGGGGTGTGTGACGACCTCGAGCAGTGTCTCGAACGGCCCGAGGTTCCCGCCGGTGGCCGCCTTCAGTGCGGCGTCGACCTGATGATTGCGCGGGATGTACAGGGGGTTGACGCGGTCCATCGCCTCTGCTGCCTCCTGCTCGCCGCGCCCGTGCTCGGCCAGCGCGGCACGCCAGCGGTCGAGCCATGGCCCGATCTGCTCACGCGGCACGAATCCGTCGAGGGGATCCCCGTTTCCGCGAAGTTCGTCCGCGAGCGCACGGAAGATACCCGTCCAATCGGCGCCGTGTTCGGCCGTCAACGTCAGCAATCGATCAATCAGCGCTCGATCGACCGTCGCGTCCGCGAATCCGAGCTTCGCGGCCACACCGGACACGAAGTGACCGTCGTACCGTTCGTCGAAGCTGTCGAGGACGGCGGTGACCGCGGCAATGGCGACGTTCGGCTCCGGATCGATCAGTGTCAGCAAGGTTTCTGCGAGGCGCGCGAGGTTCCATTTCAGGACGGCGGGCTGATTTCCGAAGGCGTACCGGCCCCCGTGGTCGATGGAACTGAAGACCGCGGCCGGATCGAGCCTGTCGAGGAAGGCACACGGACCGTAATCGATGGTCTCCCCCGAGATCGTGGTGTTGTCGGTGTTCATCACCCCGTGGACGAAACCGACGAGCATCCACTTCGCCACCAGGGACGCCTGCGCCTCGACGACGGCGGCAAAGAAGGCCAGGTACCGATTGGTCTCGCCGGTCTCGGGCAGGTCGAGCAATTCCGGATAGTGCCGGGCGATCGCATAGTCGGCGAGCGAGCGCACGATCTCCCCCCGCCGCACCGCGAACTCGAAAGTCCCCACCCGCAGGTGGCTCGCTGCCACGCGGGCGAGTACCGCGCCCGGTTCGACCCCGTCACGGAGGACCTGCCGCCCGGTCGCCACGACCGACAACGCACGGGTGGTCGGGATGCCCAGGGCGTGCATCGCCTCGCTCACGAGGTATTCGCGCAACATCGGTCCGACCACTGCGAAGCCGTCGCCGCCCCGGGAGAACGGGGTGGGCCCCGATCCCTTCAGATGCAGGTCCGCGCGCCGGCCGTCACCGCCGACGAGTTCGCCGAGCAGCAACGCCCGCCCGTCCCCGAGCAGCGGGGCGTATCCACCGAACTGGTGACCGGCGTACGCCATCGCGACCGGCTTCGCACCGGCCGGCACGGCCGCGCCGGCCAGGACGGCGACACCGTCGTCGCTTCGCAGCGCGGCCACGTCCAGCCCCAGCGACACCGCGAGATCCTCGTTGAGTACGAGCAGTTCCGGCTCGGGAACCTCGGTGCCCTGCCACGGCACCGACAATCCGCTCAAATCGTCGGCGAACGAGCTTTCGAGACCGGGCACCGCGGAGTTCGTGCCGACAGGGTAATCCGGGATCGCAGTCATCCCACGAGGGTAACCACGGCCCGGCGTCTCACGCCTTCGGCGACCGGTGACCCGCTTCGTTGCCCGGCCGAGACATGCCCAGAGGCATCGATTCGTCTACAGCGGGTATCCGTTCACGTGCACCTCGACCCGGACGACTCCCGCCGGCCCGCCCGGCGGATCCAGGTCCGCGACATCGTTTCGCACCTCGGCGACGCCGTGAGTTCAGGGCCCTACGAAGGTGACGAACGTGTCGTCACCGGGGTCAGCGACGATTCCCGCTCGGTACGGCCCGGGGACTTGTATGCGGCGCTGCCGGGACACCGTTTCCACGGTCTCGACTTCGAGGCCGAAGCGGCGTCGCACGGCGCGGCCGCGGTGCTCAGCGATCGGCCCTCTCACGGGACGCTCCCCACGGTGATCGTCGACGACCCGCGCCGGTGGGTCGGACCCCTGGCGTCCTGGATCCACGGTCATCCCTCGCACGACCTGCAGATCCACGGGGTGACCGGCACCAACGGCAAAACGAGCGCGACCTATCTCCTCGACGCCGCGCTCGCCGCCAACGGCCTGGTCACGGGCATGATCGGCGGTGTCGTCGTCCGCTGTCCCGGAAGCAGTCGGCCCGCTATCCGCACCACCCCCGAAGCGGCGGTCGTGCATCGGACCCTCGCGGAGTTCCGCGACCAGGACGTGCGGGCGGTCTCGCTGGAGGTGTCCTCGCACGCCGTCAGCCTGGGCCGCGTCGACGGTGTGCGCTTCCGCACGGTCGCCTTCACCAATCTCGGCCCCGACCATCTCGATTTCCACCGCACGATGGAACGATATTTCGCCGCCAAGGCGGCGCTGTTCACCGCCGACCGCGCCCAGGACGCGGTGATCAATATCGACGACGTTTACGGCCGGCGGCTCGCAGCCGCGACCGACCTACCGGTATGGACGCACTCGACACGCGACGCCGGCGCCGACGTGTACGCGGACTCCATTCACTGCGACCTCCACGGCACCGCCTTCACCGCGCACACCCCCGTCGGCCACGCGCGGGTACGGCTGTCGCTGCTCGGCCCCCACCAGGTGTCCAACGCACTGACGGCCCTGACCTCGGTGGCCGCCGCCGGCGGCGATGTCCTGCAAGCCGCCGCAGGAATGGAAACGCTCGCTGGCGTACCCGGCCGGCTCGAGCGCGTCGACGACGGTCAGGACGTGCTCGCGCTGGTGGATTACATGCACAACACATCCGGGCAACAGGTCCTGTTGCCGTTCCTCCGCTCCCTGGCCGGCGAGCGGCGACTCGTACTCGTGATCAGCGCGACCGGGGAGCGTGACCCCGGCAAGCGATACCCGCTCGGCCACACCGCGGCGACCTATGCCGACGTCGTGGTGATCACCGACGACAGTCCGTACTCCGATGACGCTCGGGTCCTGAGAGAAGCGCTCGCCGAAGGTGCTCGTGCCGCCGACTGTGCGCACGTCGTCATCGAAGGCGACCGTCACCGCGCCTTCGAGATCGCTGTCTCCTACGCGAGGCCCGGTGACGTCGTCGTCGTGGCCGGGCGAGGCTGCGAGCCTCGTCTGGTCACCGGCGACACGGTGCGCCCCTTCGACGATCGAGAGGAACTGCGCCGAGCACTGCAGCGGAGGCGCCGACTGTGGTCGGGGGGATGACGGGACGATCCCCCTGCCCCGCGCGCAGACCCCGGCATGTCATCTCCACGGACCAGAGATCGTCGTGGCCCACCGGATGGCGGACCTCAGCTGCATTTCGGCTATCTCGAAGACCTCGTCGACCTCCGACTCCACCGGCTCGCACGGGCAGTAACCATTCGGCTTCGATTTTCTCCTGGGTGTCACGCCAGAGGTGGCCAGCACTTGGAATCGCGGTTGGTTCCGGTTGGACTCGAACGAGTGGTTGCAGCGCTCTTGCCCGGCTTCTTCTTCGCTGGCTGCCGACGCACGGTGTTAAGGGTTGTGCGTGCCTTCGCGGCGACTTTGCGGTGCTGTTCCTCTTCCGGACTTGGAGCCGCCGAGTGGACGCAATCCGTTGGTGACCAGGTGCTTCTCGGCGGCCGTGATTGTTCACCGGGTTCCTTGCCCGGATCCGCGCCCGGCTCGGCGCGGCCGGTATCGAATACCTCTACCTCGACGGCAAGACCCGCCAACGCGGAAAACTGCTCGGCGAGTTCAGATCCGGCACGGAGCCGGTCTTCCTCGTCAGCCTCGAGGCCGGCGGATTCGGGTTGAATCTGGTGGAGGCCGACTACTGTTTCCTACTCGACCCGTGGTGGAACCCCGCCGCCGAGGCGCAGGCCGTCGACCGCACCCACCGGATCGGGCAGACCCGCAACGTCATGGTCTACCGGCTGATCTCCCGCGACACCATCGAAGCGAAGATACGGGCACTGCAGTTGCGGAAGTCGGAACTGTTCTCCTCCGTCGTCGACGACGGCGAGGTGTTCTCGTCGGCGCTGATCGCCGAGGACATCCGCGCGCTGTTGACGTGACCGCGGCGTGCGTGATTCCGGGAGTCCACCGCTACCGAAACCATGCACGGGTGCATCAGCGCAGGTTCACGCCCAGCAGGGCGTCGACCGCGTCGGCGAACAAGCCCGGTGCCGTCGCGTCGTCGCCACCCCGCTCGACCGCGAACTTCGCCCACCCGTCCAGGGCGTCGAGGGCTTTCGGGGTGTCGAGGTCGTCGGCGAGGTGCTGACGAAGGCGCGCGACCGCGTCGTCCGCGGAGGGGGACGACGACAACGCGGCCGCTTCACGCCACAACACCAGTCGCGCCTGCGCCGCCTCGAGCATCTCGGCCGTCCACGGCCGGTCGACGCGGTAGTGGCCGGACAGCAGGCCCAGGCGGATCGCGGCCGGGTCGACACCTTCACCGCGCAGCTTGGACACGAACACCAGGTTGCCGCGCGACTTCGACATCTTCTCGCCGTCGAGGCCGATCATGCCGGTGTGCACATAGTGCCGGGCGAAACGCCGCTCACCGGTGACGGCTTCGGCGTGCGCGGCGGAGAACTCGTGGTGCGGGAAGATCAGGTCGCTGCCGCCGCCCTGGACGTCGAAGCCGGAACCGATGCGGTTCAGCGCGATCGCCGCGCACTCGATGTGCCAGCCGGGACGCCCGTCACCGAAGGGGGACGGCCACGCCGGCTCGCCGGGCCGCTGTGCGCGCCACAGCAGCGCGTCGAGCGGGTTGCGCTTGCCGGGGCGATCCGGGTCGCCGCCACGCTCGGCGAAGAACCGCATCATCGTCTCGTGGTCGTAGCCGGACTCGTAGCCGAACTGCTCGGTGGCGTCGATCCGGAAGTACACGTCGGGATATTCGGGGTCGTCGACGGTGTAGGCGGCACCGGAGGCAACGAGTTTCTCGACGAGTTCGACGACCTCGTTCACCGATTCGACGGCGCCGATGTAGTCCCGCGGCGGCAGCACGCGCAGCGCTTCCATGTCCTCGCGGAACAAGGCGGTCTCGCGCATGCCGAGCACGATCCAGTCCTCGCCGTCGCGTTCGGCCCGTTCGAACAGCGGGTCGTCGACGTCGGTGACGTTCTGCACGTAGTGCACGTCGTGGCCGGCGTCGCGCCAGATGCGGTTGACCAGATCGAAGGTCAGATAGGTGGCGGCATGGCCGAGATGCGTGGCGTCGTAGGGGGTGATACCGCACACGTACATCGTCGCGGTGTCGCCCGGGGTGACGGGGCGCACCGCACGGTCCGCGGTGTCGAACAACCGCAGCGGGGGCCCCTGACCGGGGACGGACGGGATTGCGACATCGGACCAAGATTGCATGACTACGAGCCTAATGGAGCCGCAGGAGTGCTCCGCGCGGGCACCCGGGCATGCGGCAGGCGACGGGCGAGGCCTCAGAAGGCGGGCCAGGGAATGCGCCGGTCCCCGCGCGGATGCGGCATCACGGGATGCTCGAGCAGCGCCCCGATCCTGCGTTGCAGCGCGCGGACCTCGGCGCCGGTGATGTGTTCGTGCAGTTCCTCGGCGAACCCGCCGTCGAAGCGGCGCAGCAGTTTGTCGAGATCGGCGAGCAGTACCGGGTCGACCGGTTCGCCGCTCCAGCCCCACAGCACGGTGCGCAGCTTGTCGTGCTGGTGGAGGCAGATGCCGTGGTCGACGCCGTAGACGTTGCCGTCGAGACCTTCGAGGACGTGCCCGCCCTTGCGGTCGGCGTTGTTGAGCACCACGTCGAGCACCGCCATGCGCTGCAGCCGCGGATCGTCGGCATGCACGAGCACCACCTGATCGCCGTCCAGGTCGCGGGCGCGCAGCACCGGCAGCCAACCCTGCGCCACCGAACCGGCCGGACACAGGTCCACCAGATCGAGTCGCTCCGCCGCACTCTCCGCGGGATCGACCGTGTCGATCCACCGCTGCACCATGCCGGGTCCGTACGGCCCGTCGCGCAGCACCGTCAACGGGACCACGTCCCACCCGAGTGCCTCGGAGATCAGATATGACGCGACCTCCCGACCGGCGAGGGTGCCTTCGGGAAAATCCCACAGTGGCCGCTCGCCCCGGACCGGCTTGTAGACGCACCGCACGACGGTGTCACCCACCTGTGCATCGCACACGAGGGTGGCGTTGCTCGCGTGCACGATCTGCCCGACGACGGTGAGGTCGCCGTCGGTCAGAACGGTACGCACGTCGGCGGTCGTCACGTCGGTCAGCTTTCCTCGCCGAACCACGAGGCAGGATCGAATCCGGAGGTGCGCAGATAGCCGTTGGTGCGGATGCAGATGTGCCCGTCGGCGCCGATCGGTTCGCCGCACAGCGGGCACGGGGTGCGACCGGCCGAGACGACGAGTTCGGAGCGGGCCGCGAACTCGCGAGCCTGTACCGGCGTCAGGAACACCCGCACCGCGTCGGGGCCTTCCTCGGTGTCGTCGAGCACCACCGACTCGTCGAGTTCGGTGTCGGTCACCGCGAGCAGTTCCACCACCACGGACCCGGCGTCGGCGTCCCAGCCGAGCCCCATGGTGCCGACGCGGAACTCGGCTTCGATCGGCGTCACCAGGGGGCTGACGTCGAGGTCCGGCTCGTCGGGGATCACGGTGCCGAATCGGCGCTGGACCTCTTCGAGCAGCAATCCCATCCGGTCGGCCAGGATCTGCACCTGCTGCTTCTCCAGAAGCACGCTCACTACACGGGACTCGTGCACGGCCTGCAGGTAGAACACCCGGTCGCCCGGTTCACCGACGGTGCCGGCGACGAACCGATCCGGTGTTCGAAACACGTGTATCGCGCGGGCCATCACACCTCCTCGAGTCCCCACACTCTGCCATGCCGGTCACTGTCATTATCCGCGCGGCGTCTCCTGCCGGTGCCCCTGCGGCGGGTCACCCGGCTTCTCCACCGCTCCGGGTACCTCTCCGCCCGGCACGGACTTGGGCTCGGCCGGGCCGGCGAGACCGGACAGATCCGAACCGGTGTCGTTGATCCGCAGCACGAACGGGCGCGTGTCGGTGTAGCGGACGACGCTGATCGAAGCCGGTTCGGCGACGATCCGCTGGAAGCCGTCGAGATGTGTCGCCAACGCGTCGGCGAGGATCGACTTGATGACGTCGCCGTGGCTGCACGCGATCCACACGACGTCCTTGCCGTGCGCCTGACGCAAGCGCCGGTCGTGTTCGCGGATCGCGGCGACCGCGCGGGACTGCACCTGCGCGAGTCCTTCACCGTCCGGGAAGACCGCTGCAGAGGCGTGCTGCTGCACGACCCCCCACAGGGGCTCTTTCACCAGATCTTTCAGTTCACGGCCGGTCCACTGCCCGTAGTCGACCTCGGCGAGTCGCTCGTCGACGACCGGGTCGAGTCCACGATCGGTGGCCAGCGGCTGCACCGTCTGCCGACAGCGCAACAGCGGCGATCGCACGATCTCGGTGACTTCGAGTCCGGCGAACCGGGTCACGAGATTCTTCGCCTGGACGTGGCCGACCTCGTCGAGTTCGACTCCGGGAGTACGACCGGCCAGGACGTGCGAGGTGTTCGCCGTCGACCGTCCGTGCCGCAGCAGGATGACCGTCATGCGCCCAGCCTAGAGGTACCGCCCGCCGACAGCCTCTCAGGTGGCGGAGACCACGCCGGTCGCGAGCAGCGCCAGTACGACCGCACCGAGAATCACCCGGTAGCCCACGAACCAATACATCGAGTGATTCACGACGAATCGCAGCAGCCAGGCGATCGCCGCATAACCGACCACGAAGGCGATGAGGGTGGCGACGAACAACTGCGGCCCCGACGCGTCGAGTCCCTCACCGGACGGTTCGAAGGCGTCGGGAAGGCTGAACAGACCGGAGGCGACCACGGCGGGGATCGCGAGCAGGAACGAGTACCGGGCAGCGGCCTCACGGGTGAGTCCGAGGAACAGGCCGGCGGAGATGGTGCCGCCGGAGCGGGACACCCCGGGAATCAGCGCCAGCGCCTGCGCCGAGCCCATGATCAGGCCGTCCTTGAGGGTGAGCTGACTCACGTCTCGACGCTGCCTGCCGAAGTACTCGGCGGCGGCGATGACGAGCGAGAACACGATGAGCATCGTCGCGACGAGCCACAGATTGCGCGCGACGGTGCGGATGTCGTCCTTGAAGAGCACCCCGAGGATGCCGATCGGGATGGTGCCGAGGATGACGTACCAGCCCATCTTGTAATCGTGATCGGAGCGGTGCTCGCGGTGGAGCAGGCCCCGGAACCAGGCCCACATGATCCGCCGGATGTCGCCGGCGAAGTACACCAGCACGGCCGCCTCCGTGCCCAGCTGGGTGACTGCGGTGAACGACGCACCGGCGTCCTCACCGAAGAAGACCTCCGAGACGATCCGCATGTGCCCCGAGGACGAGATCGGCAGGAACTCCGTGAGCCCCTGCACGATGCCGAGCACGATCGTCTGCAGCCAGGTCATCGATTCGCCGATCATGCAAGCACTCCCGGCGCGGAGACCGAACGGTGTACGGGGCGACTGGCTCGGATGTGGGCGGCGATTCTCACTCGCCGAAGGGTACGTGGTGCTCGCTCGGTCGGCGCGCCGGACAGTGCGGCGCGCGTCCGGCGCACTAGGGTGCAGTACCGGGGTCGTGGCCGAGCGCGGCGACGTCCTGTCGTGTCGGGAGGAACGCGGACAGTTATGGAATACAGGACAGTCGGTGCGAGCGGCCTGCGGGTGTCACGGCTCGGCCTGGGGACCTTCACGTGGGGACGTGGAACGGACGGCGACGAAGCCGCAGCCCAGCTGTCGGCGTTCGTCGACGTGGGCGGCACGCTCGTCGACACCTCCCCGGCCTACGGGGACGGAGTCGCCCAGCGGATCCTCGCGGAGCTGCTCGACGACGTGGTACCTCGCGACCGGCTGGTGCTGTCGGGAAGTTCCGGCATCGACACCACGAGGCTCGGTTCCGGCCGCGTGGACTGCTCCCGATCGGGACTGCTCAACCAGCTCGACGCGACCCTGCGCGAACTCGGCACCGATCACCTCGACGTGTGGCAGGTCGCGACATGGGATCCGCAGACCCCGGTCGAGGAGGTCATGGATGCCCTCGAGTTCGCCGTCACCAGTGGGCGCGTGCGATACGTCGGGGTGCGCGGCTATCTCGGCTGGCAGCTCGCCACCGCCGCGGCCGCCGCCCGGCGGCCGGCTCCCCTGATCAGCACCCAGGTCGAGTACTCCCTGCTCGCCCGCGGCGTCGAGGACGAGCTGATCCCGGCGGCGGCGCACCACGGCGTGGGGGTCTTCGCGGCGGTGCCGCTCGCCGGCGGTGTGCTCACGGGCAAGTACCGGGCAGGGATACCGGCGGATTCGCGAGGCGCCGACGACGTGCACACCGAAGAGGTTCGCCGCTATCTCACCGAGTCCGCGGTGCGCGTGGTCGACGCGGTGGCCACGGCCGCGGACGGCCTGGGCACCTCACCACTGGCGGTGGCCCTCGCGTGGGTGCGGGACCGGCCGCATGTGGCCTCGACACTCGTGGGCGCACGGGATCTCGCGCAGCTGACCGGAGTGCTGGTCGCCGAGGAACTGGCCTTGCCGCCGGCGATCGCCGCCGCGCTCGACGACGTGAGTGCGTGATCCCGGCTACGTGACTCTCGCCTCCCCCTTTTGTGAAGGTTAGGCTAGCCTGCCGAGTACATTCGGTACAGGCAACGTGAGGGAGGTCGGTCGATGGCCACGACGGAAGTCGTCGGATTCGCCGAACGCATCCGGCTCGAGACCCAGCAGGCACACAGCGACACCGAGAACTCGCTGTTCGTCTCCGAACTGCTGGACGGCAAGCTGTCGACCGACGCGCACGCCGCACTCATCGCCCAGACCTGGTTCGTCTACGACAGCCTCGAACGGATCGGCCGCAGCTACGCAGGCGATCCGATCGTCGGGCCCTTCCTCAGCGACGAACTGCTCCGCACCGCCGCGCTCGAGGCCGACCTGAACTTCCTGATCGGACCCGACTGGCGAGCCCTCATCGCGCCCCTGCCCGCGACGGTCGCCTACGTCGACCGCCTCGAGCAGGTCGCCGCGGTCTCCCCGGAAGCCTTCCTCGCGCACCACTATCTGCGGTATCTCGGTGACCTGTCCGGCGGGCAGATCATTCGCCGCATGCTCGAACGCGCCTATGGCTACGAACGCGACGGGCTGCGCTTCTACATCTTCGACGAGATCCCGAAGACCAAACCGTTCAAGGACGCCTACCGCGCAAAACTCGACGCCGCCCCGCTCGACGGCGACCAGCAGCAGGCCGTGATCGACGAAGCGAACCTGGTGTACGGGCTCAACGGTGCCCTGTTCGCAGATCTCGCGCGCGATCTCGACCGCTACCGGGTGCGTGCCTGACCGATGTTCCGCTCCATCACCCGACTGCCCATCGCGTGGATCGTGATGCTGGGTGTGCTCGTCGTCGCGTGCAGTGCGCCCACCACCGACGAGTCGACCACCGACGTCATCACCGGTCCGCGCACCGCCGTGGTGGATTCCGCGCCCGAGCCGATCACCACCGACCCCGCTCCGGTCCTGCCGGCGAGGGTGCGCGGCGCCGACGGTATCGAGACCACCGTCACCGACGTCTCCCGGATCGTGGTGGCCGACCGCTCCGGCACTCTCGCCCAGACGGTCTACGCCCTCGGTCTCGGCAACAAGCTCGTCGGCCGCTCCACCCCGTCCTTCCCCGCGATCGAGGACGTTCCCAACGTCACACCGGGCGGGCACGGTCTCAACGCCGAGGCGATCCTCGCGTTGAACCCGACCGTCGTGCTCACCGACACCTCCATCGGGCCGCTCGCGGTGCAGGAGCAGATCCGCGCAACCGGCGTGCCCGTGGTGTTCGTCGACCCGGAACGCTCCCTCGAGACGGTCGCCTCCGACATCGAAGCGGTCGCGGCGGCGCTGGGTGTCCCCGATGCGGGCGCCGCCCTCGCGCAACGCACCCTGCAGGAGATCGACGCGGCGAAGGCCTCGATTCCCGCCGACCACCCCGAACCCACCGTCGCCTTCCTCTACCTGCGCGGCTCGGCGATCAAGATGCTCGGCGGCCCCGGATCCGGAGCCGATGCGCTCATCACGGCCGCCGGTGGCCGCGACGCCGGAGTCCTCGCCGGCCTCGGCTCACAGTTCGTGCCGATCACCAGCGAGGCGATGATCGCCTCGGCACCGGACATCATCCTCGTCATGACCCAGAGCCTCGACTCGGTGGGCGGACCCGACGGGCTCGCACAGCTTCCGGGGGTTGCGCAGACACCGGCCGGGAAGACGGGCACGATCGTGGACATGGACGATTCGACCCTGCTGAGCTTCGGCCCGCAGACCGGCAAGGTCCTGACCGCTCTGGTAGAGGCGTTCTACTATCCGGGCCGGTCGTGATCGCCGAATGCCCGTGAGCGAAGAGGTCACCGAGGTCACCGGTCTACCCGAGCGCGCGCTGAGGAGGGCCGGGTGGGGGCGCACCACCGTCGTCCTCACCGGTCTCGTCGTCGCCCTGCTCGCACTGGCTGTCGTGTCGGCCTGCCTCGGTCAGGTACCCACGAGCCCCGCCGAAGTGGTGGGTAGTCTGCTGCACCGTATCGGTTGGGATCTGGGGCCACTGCCCGCGCATCCCGCCGGGGAAGTAACGCTGTGGGAGGTGCGCTTCCCACGCGTCGTCCTCGCGATGCTCGTCGGCGCAGCCCTGGGGTGTTCGGGAGCACTACTGCAGGGAACCTTCGCCAACCCCCTCGCCGAACCCGGCGTGATCGGGGTGTCCTCCGGAGCCGCCGTCGGTGCGTCCGCCGTCATAGTGCTCGGCGGTGCCTTCACCGCCGGCTGGGCAGTCGCAGGTGCCGCACTCGTATCCGGTCTGATCACCACCGTGCTGGTCTACGTCCTGTCCCGATCCAACGGGCGCACGGAGGTCGTCACCGTCATCCTCACCGGTGTCGCCGTCAACGCGGTGGCCGGTGGCCTCATCGCGTTCTTCACCTTCGTCGCCAGTCCCGCCGCCCGCGACCAGATCGTGTTCTGGCAGCTGGGCAGTCTCGGCGGTGCCACCTGGGACGTCGTCGCGGTGGTCGCCCCGCTCACCCTCGCCGGTGTGCTCGTCGCAATGCTGCTCGCCCCGAAACTCGACCTGCTGGCCCTCGGCGAGAGCGTCGCCCGGCATCTGGGGGTGGACGTCGAACGCGTCCGGCAATTGTCGATCCTCGCGGTCGCCGTCCTGGTCAGCGGCGCCACCGCCTTCACCGGCATCATCATGTTCGTCGGCCTGGTCGTGCCCCACCTGATGCGCCTCGCGCTCGGTCCCGCGCACCGGATGCTGGTCGCGGCGAGCGTGCTCGCCGGCGCGGTCGTATTGCTCGCCGCCGATCTCGGTGCGCGCACCCTCGTCGCCAACGCCGACCTGCCGCTCGGCATGATCACCTCGCTCATCGGCGGACCGGTCTTCTTCCTGATGTTGCGCCGCACCCGCGCGAAGCAGGGTGGCTGGGCATGAGGCTCCTCCCCCGTTCCCTCGGCTCCTCGACGACCGCGGTCCCCGCCCGGTCGGCGCCTGGCACCGCCACCATGAGTGCCGTGGACGTGAGTCTGCGCCGCGGCGAGCGGGAGATTCTGCACGGCGTCGACTTCGCGGTCCGCACCGGGGAGATCGTCGCGCTCGTCGGCCCCAACGGGGCGGGTAAGTCCACCCTGCTCGCGGCCATGTCCGGCGACCATCCGATCAGCGGTGGACGTGTCGAGATCGACGGCCGTCCCCTCGACCGGTGGTCGCCGATCGCGCTGGCACGCCGCCGCGCCGTGCTTCCCCAGCAGCACTCGGTCGGCTTTCCGTTCACCGCCCGGCAGGTCGTACGGATGGGCCGGGCGGCGTGGGCTCGCACCCCCCGGCAGGACGACGACGACCGGATCGTTGCCGAGGCGCTGACGACCTGTGACGTCGAGCATCTGGCCGAGCGGCCCTTCCCGTCCTTGTCCGGGGGTGAACGCGCCCGCGTGGCACTCGCGCGGGTACTCGCCCAGGACACCGAGACCCTCCTGCTCGACGAACCGACCGCGGCGATGGATCTCGGACATCAGGAAGAGATCATGCAGGTCGTGCGGGCCCGCGCCGACGACGGGCACGCCGTGGTGGTCGTGCTGCACGATCTCGGTCTCGCCGCCGCCTATGCCGACCGGATCTGTGTGCTCGAACAGGGCCACCTCGTCGCCGACGGCGCGCCCGACGACGTCCTCGGCGAGGAACTGCTCGGACGCGTCTACCGCTATCCCGTGACGATCGGCCGCCACCCCGAGACGGATACTGCGCTCGTGCTCCCCCGCCGACCGAGCCGCGCCTCCTCCCCCTCGGCACAGCCCTGAGCCGAAGCTCACTTCCGGGACGCCGAGCACCGAGCCACTTTCCTCTCCGCGACCGCCATCAGGAACACTGAAGGTCGGCGCACCGGTCACCGGGATGCCACCGGCAGGTGCGAGTCGAATCCGAAGGCGAGGAGCAGCAACGATGGGCAGAGCGGGGATCCGAGTGGTCACGATGGTCGGAGCGATCGCATTGGTCACCCTGACCGGCTGCTCGTCGGAGAACACCCCGGACGTGCTGCAGACCATCGAGCCCGCCACGCCGGCTGCCGCACCCGAAGTCGGCCCGACACCCGCCGGTGACGTCCGGCCGCTCGACCTGCGGGTCGAAACGCTGGTCGCCGAACCGTCCACCGGCACCTTCGCCGCTCTGGTCGACGACGGAGCCCGGGTGGCGCTGTTCGACGACATCGAGGCCGATCCGCGCGTGGTGGATCTGCCGTCCTCCGCGGCAACCGTGGTACCCGGACCGGCCGGCAGCGTACTCGCACCGGTGGCCGGGGCCGTGGTGCGCATCGACGCCGTCGAGGGCAGCATCATCGAGGTACCCGTCGACGGCACCGCCACCTCGGCAGCCGTGTTGACCGACGGGCGCTGGGCCGTCGGGACCGACAACGGCCGTGTGCTGGTCCTGGACCCGGAATCGGGTGAGGTGAGCACCACCGTCGGAGGACTCGCTTCCGTCGACGCGCTCGCCGTCACCGGCGAGGCCTTGGCGGCACTCGACCGGCGGCAGACCTCGCTGACCGAGATCGACCTCGCCGACGCCCATCTCGGGCCCGCGCTCCGCGCCGGTGAGGGCGCGACGAATCTGGTCACCGATCCTTTCGGGCGAGTGATGGTCACCGACACCAGCGGTGACGAACTGCTCGTCTACACCCTCGACGCGATCATCCTGCGTCAGCGTTATCCCGTCGGTCCCGCGCCGTACGCTGTGACCTACGACAACACTCGAGATCTCGTCTGGGTCACTCTGACCGGCAGCAACGAGGTGGTGGGCTACGATCTTTCGACCGGGATCCCGCGAGAACGCCACCGCTTCGCAACGGTGCGGCAACCGAACTCGATCGCCGTCGATCCGGTCGACGCAGCTCTGGTGATCGCCTCGGCTACCGGTGACGGCCTGCAACGGATCCCGATCGAAGGACAGTGATGGCGAACGAGGAGCGACTCGGCCGGTTCACCCGGTTGCCTGTCGGCTGGGACACCAGCAACGACGACTACGAGTACGTGCCGCTGAAACTTCCTCGGGACGTGTCCCGGGTGAGTGCCTCCATGCGGCTGGCGATCTCCGCGGAGTTCCACGGCTGGGAACTCACCCGGGTGCGCCTGTACCCGGACGGGAGCCGCCGCGTGCTGCTCCGGCGTCGCAAGACGACCCATCACGTCCCCGAACCCACCGTCCGCTGATCACACCCCCGGGCCACGTCCCGGGCCTGCAGGGAGTTGTCCGTGTACCGCTTGCTTCTTCGGCTCATGTTCCTGTTGCCACCGGAACGAGCCCACCATCTCGCTTTTCTGGCGATGCGCTGGGTGACCCGGTTCGAGCCGCTGCGGACGCTGACCGCGAAGGTCCTCGTCGTCGACGATCCGATTCTGCGCACCACGGTGTTCGGGGTCGAGTTCCCCAACCCGGTGGGCCTGGCGGCAGGCTTCGACAAGGACGCCACCGGGGTGGACGTGTGGGGGCCGCTGGGCTTCGGGTTCGCCGAGATCGGAACCGTGACCGCGCAGCCACAGCCGGGTAATCCTGCTCCGCGGCTGTTCCGTCTGCCCGAGGACCGGGCGATCGTGAACCGGATGGGCTTCAACAACCACGGTGCCGGTGAGGCCGCCAACCGCCTGCGGCAGCGGCGCCGCACCGTGCCGATCGGTGCGAACATCGGCAAGACCAAGGTGGTGCCGGCCGAGCATGCCGCGCAGGACTACACCGACAGCGCCCGGCTGCTCGGGCCGCTCGCGGACTTCGTGGTCGTCAACGTCTCGTCGCCGAACACCCCGGGTCTGCGCGACCTGCAAGCCGTGGAGTCGCTGCGCCCCATCCTCGCCGCGGTGCTCGACACCGTGACGGTGCCCGTGCTGGTGAAGATCGCCCCGGATCTGTCCGACGAGGACGTCGATGCGGTGGCCGATCTGGCACTCGAACTCGGTCTGGCGGGCATCGTCGCCACCAACACCACGATCCGCCGCGACGGCCTGCACACGTCGCACGAGCGTATCGACGAGATCGGTGCGGGCGGACTGTCGGGAGCACCGCTCGCCGCCCGGTCCGTCGAGGTGCTGCGGCGGCTGCGTGCCCGTGTCGGCGACCGACTCGTGCTGGTCTCCGTGGGCGGTATCGAGACGCCCGAGCAGGCCTGGGAACGCATCCTCGCGGGCGCTTCCCTGGTTCAGGGTTACACCGGCTTCATCTACGGCGGCCCGTTCTGGGCGCGCCGGATCAACAAGGGGATCGCCCGCAAGCTGCGCGCCCACGGGTACCGCTCGGTCGCGGACGCGGTCGGAGCGACCGCGACCGTCTGAGCACTGCAGCCGCTTCCTGTCTCGTCGCGCTCGGCATGCAGAGTTCGGGGCCCGGACCGTCGTGGTCGGGGCCCCGAACCTGCCCGGGTCTAGCGAATTTCGTAGGTGCCGGTCAGCAGCCCCCGGGCGATGGCGTGCCCGAATACGTTGAACCCGAGGAAGGCCGGGCTCGACTCCGGCGTGACGCCCTCGAGCACGTCCACGTCGAGCGCGTGCACCGCGACGATGTAGCGGTGGTAACCGTGACCGGCCGGCGGAGCAGCCCCGATGAACCCGTGTGCGCCGCCGTCGTGACGCAAGGTGACGGCCTGCTCCGGCAACGCATCCGAGTCGGCGCTTCCGGCGCCCGAGGGCAGCTCGGTCACGGTCGCCGGGATGTTCGCGACGGCCCAGTGCCAGAAGCCCGAGCCGGTCGGCGCGTCGGGGTCGAACACCGTAACGACGAAGCTCTTCGTCTCGGCGGGGAAACCCGACCAGGACAGCTGCGGGGAGACGTCGCCGCCACCCGGGATTCCGAACGCACCGCTGGCCTGCGGAAGCTTCCACTCCTCGCCGTCGGCGAAGTCCTCGCTGGTCACCTCGAAGGTGGGCAGCTCGGGGAGGAACTTGTACGGGTCGTAATCGAAGGCCATACCGGTCCTTTCGTGATCGGGATCAACTACTTCAGGCGTGCATGAGGAAGTGTTCCATGACACGGGTGCCGAAGCGCAGTGCGTCGACCGGGACACGCTCGTCGACTCCGTGGAACAGGGCCGCGAAGTCCAGTTCGGGTGGTAGCTGCAGTGGCGCGAACCCGAAGCAGCGGATGCCGAGTTTCGCGAAGGCCTTCGCGTCCGTTCCGCCGGAGAGCATGTAGGGCACGGTGCGGCCGATCGGATCGTGCGCGAGGATCGCGGCGTTCATCGCGTCCACGAGATCACCGTCGAAGGTCGTCTCGTAGGAATCGAGACTGGTGATCCATTCGCGGGTGACGTCCGGGCCGATCAGTTCGTCGACGGTGCGTTCGAACTCGGCACGGCGCCCCGGCAGGATGCGACAGTCGACGACCGCGTGAGCGGTCTGCGGGATGACGTTGGCCTTGTATCCGGCGTCGAGCATGGTGGGATTCGCGGTGTCGCGCAGCGTCGCGCCGACGATGCGCGCGATGGACCCGAGTTTGGACAGGGTCCCGTCCAGATCCGGCGACGCGGGGTCGAAGTCGAGGTCTGTCTCCTCCCCCACCGCGGCAAGGAACTCCGCAACGGAATCGGACACCACCAGCGGGAAGGTGTGGGTGCCCAGGCGGGCGACGGCCTGGGCGAGGATCGTCACCGCGTTGTCCTCATGGAGGAACGAGCCGTGGCCGGCGCGGGCCTTGGCGGTCAGCCGCATCCAGGCCATCCCCTTCTCGGCGGTCTCGACCATGTAGAGGCGCCGCTCGGTGCCGTCCGGCCGGGGAACCGTCAGCGAGAACCCCCCGACCTCCCCCACTGCTTCGGTCACCCCCTCGAACAGATCGGGGCGGTGTTCGACGAGCCACTGGGAGCCGAACTTGCCTCCGGCCTCCTCGTCGGCGACGAAGGCGAAGACCAGCTCGCGCGGCGGCACGATGTTCTCGGCCTTGAAGTAGCGGGCGACGGCGATCATCATGCCGACCATGTCCTTCATGTCGACCGCCCCGCGTCCCCACACGTAACCGTCCTCGACCGCTCCCGAGAAGGGATGCACGCTCCAGTCGGCGGCTTCGGCGGGTACGACGTCGAGGTGGCCGTGCAGCAGCAGGGCGCCGCGGGTCGGGTCGGCACCGGCCAGGCGCGCGAAGACGTTGCCGCGGCCCGGCGCTCCGGACTCGACATAGGTCGTCTCGTAGCCGACCTCCTCGAGCACGGAGGCCACCCATTCGGCGCACTCGCGTTCGCCGCGGGTGGTGGCGGGCTCGCCGGTGTTCGAGGTGTCGAACCGGATCAGGCGGGAGACGAGGTCGACGACCTCCTCCTCGGCACGCGACGGTCGATGGGCGCTCGTGTGTGTGGCCATGGCTGCATTCCTACCACCGTCCCGGCCGTCGATCAGTGCAGGTGGAGGTCGCGATTTGGGACCGTGGGCGCGGTGGGTTACTCTTTCACAGCGCCCACCGAGAGCGGGTGCGAGCACGAGTCCGAGTGGCGGAATGGCAGACGCGCTAGCTTGAGGTGCTAGTGTCCTATTAACGGACGTGGGGGTTCAAGTCCCCCCTCGGACACTCTGAGTCGAGACAGACGAGAAAAGCCCCGAACCGAACAGGTTCGGGGCTTTTCTCGTTGCAGGACATACCTTTTCATCTCGACGCGCCCTCCCCGTCCAGGCGCCGCCGATCAGGCGTTTTGGGATTCGGCCGCCGGATGCGCTACTGTTTTCCTCAGCGCCCGCGGGAGCGGGTTCTACCGACATGCCCCGCGTGGGCGTCGGTCCGAGTGGCGGAATGGCAGACGCGCTAGCTTGAGGTGCTAGTGTCCTATTAACGGACGTGGGGGTTCAAGTCCCCCCTCGGACACTCCGAAACACGAAGGCCCCGAATCGGTAGGCGGTTTCAAGGGGTCGACGCAACACCGCTGTTAGTTGGTGGTGATTAGATCACGCAGACGCTCGGCTGGGGTATCCCAGCCGAGCGTTTTGCG
>NZ_JBEYUH010000022.1:0-59459 GCF_040643435.1 Rhodococcus sp. NPDC047139 | reverse complement strand
TTGGCACTGACATTCATCGGCACACTGTTGAGTTCTCAAAGAACACGCACACACCATCACGTTCCGGACCACTGTCCGACCCGCTCCGGGGCAACCGTTCCAAGCTATCACATCCGAGGTTAGGAGCGCAACTAGTCGCGTCCCTGTCTTCTGTGAGAGCCATTCGATGCGACATCGGACACGCCTGTCACCGAACCTCTCGGTCCGGCGGGCTGTTCGGTGTCGCTCGAACGACGACTAAGTTACGCCGACGCTAATGAGGCGTCAAATCGGCTGGTCAGAGGCCTGCATGCGGTCAGTCGCTCACTACTCGGACACCGGCGAAGTTCCGCTTGCCCCGTCGCAGGACGAGCCAACTGCCGTGCAGGAGCTCTCCGTCCCGAGGAGTCCACTCCTCCGAGGAGATCCGGACGTTGTTGACCGACGCTCCGCCCTCCTTGACGGTCCGACGGGCGGCGCCCTTGCTCTCGCACAGTCCCGATGCGACCAGCAGGTCCACGATCGTGTCGGGTTCGCCGGCGCGGAGCTCCGTCACCGAGGCCTCGGTCAGTGCGGCCGCGAGAGTGGCTTCGTCGAGTTCGCCGAGTTCTCCACGACCGAACAGTGCACGACTCGCCAGCTCCACGGAGGCAGTGTTGTGGGCGCCGTGCACGAGAGTCGTCATCTCGGCGGCGAGTCGCTTCTGCGCCTCACGGGCGTGCGGGCGCTCGACGGTCGCGGTTTCGAGTTCGGCGAGTTCGTCACGGTCGAGGAAGGTGAACCAGCGCAGGTACTTCATCACGTCTGCGTCGGCCGCGTTGACGAAGTACTGGTACCAGGCGTAGGGGCTGGTCATCTCCGGATCGAGCCACAGACTGCCACCGCCGGTGGACTTACCGAACTTCTTCCCGTCGGAGGAGGTCACGAGCGGAACGGTGAGCGCGTGCACGCTCGCGCCGTCGGTCCGCCGGTTGAGTTCGACACCGGCGATGATGTTGCCCCACTGGTCCGAACCGCCGACCTGCAGAGCACATCCGTAATCGCGGCGGAGCTGCACGTAGTCGTTGGCCTGCAGAAGCATGTAGCTGAACTCGGTGTACGAGATGCCGTCGCCTTCCAGGCGCCGCTTCACGGTGTCGCGGGCGAGCATGACGTTCACCGAGAAATGCTTGCCCACGTCCCGCAGGAAGTCGATGGTGGACAGCCCACCCGTCCAGTCCAAGTTGTTCACGACGACGGCTCCCGTCGGAGAGTCGTCGAAATCGACGAACCGCTCGAGCTGTCCACGGATCCGGCCGGCCCATTCGGCGACGGTGTCGGCGGAGTTCATCGTGCGCTCCCCCACGTCCCGCGGGTCACCGATCATGCCGGTCGCGCCACCCGCCAGAACGATGGGCCGGTGGCCGGCCCGCTGGAAGCGTTTGAGGGCGAGGAGCGGAACGAGGTGACCGGCGTGCAGGCTCGGGCCCGTCGGGTCGAAGCCGGCGTAGAGGGTGATCGGACCCTTGTCGAGATCGCGTCGAAGTGCGTCGAGATCGGTCGATTGCGCGATGAGACCGCGCCAGGTCAGTTCGTCGAGAATGTGCTCAGTCACCGTTCGATCATCCCATCACCCTCTGCGGGGGCCGGCCGCGCGTGGGCTGCGACGGTAGGCCGACACTCCGACCGCGCCGGGGATCCACACTCGCCACGGCGTGTCGGCGGCCACACTGATCCCCACCCGCGGGCCGCGCGCGAGCTCGTCCACCAACGGCTCGGCAGGAAGTTCCACACGCACCCTGGCGTCGTCCGCACCTACGTCGATGCCGTTGTCGGCCAGGCTCAGGCCGAGCGCTGCGGCAAGATTCCCCGGCCCCCGGGCGAGGTTGGCGAATGCCGTGCCGGGTGTGCGCCGCGACCTCGCCACCTGTTCTCCGTCGACGATCTCTCCACCCCGCAGCAGCACGGCAGCGGCGACACCGTCGGGACCGAGGGAGACGTTGGCACAGAAGTGCAGGCCGTAACTGCGGTAGACGTACAGGTGGCCCGCAGGACCGAACATCACGGAATTGCGCGGGGTGGGTCCTCGATACGAATGCGCGGCCGGATCCGGCCACGGCCCGTCCTCGGGGCCGCCGTAGGCCTCGACCTCGGTGAGTCGGACGGCGGTCTCCCCCACCCGCACGGTCGCTCCGAGCAGCGCCTCGGCTGCCTCGATGGGAGTGAGTGCCTCGAGATCGGCTCGGACAGATCGGCAGCCGCGTTTCAGTCCGCGGTCCATCCGGCGACACCGCGCGAGGTGAAGTCGTCGTGCTCGGCGTCGGTGACCTCGCGGGCCTCGTCGACGAGGAGTACCGGGATGCCGTTCTCGATCGGATACGCCCGCCGCAGGCGCGGGTTGTACAGGACCGCGTCGTCGACGAGAAGCAACGGCCCCTTGTCCTCGGGACAGGCCAGAATGCTCAGCAACGTGGGATCGACAGCCACGGATGTCCTTTCGAAGGCGGAACCGAACCGGACCCCAGGCTACCGCGCGCCCGCCGGCTATCCTGCCGTGCCCGCCTTCCATGCGGCGGCGACGGCCTTGGTGAATCGCTTGTAGGTTCCGGTGTCCGGATTCAGGTACCAGGTGCGGACCGTCGGGTCGGGCAGTCCCTGTTCGCGGAGCCGATCGGCGGATGGGCGATACGAGGGCCCCAATGGGATGCGGGGAACGACGTGTACGAGATCCGGGCGTTCCTCGGGCGGTATCGCGTCGAATGCCGCGGTGATCTCGGCGGCTGTCGGCGCCCGGTTCTCGCGCAACGTACACGCGGCGACCGCGATGTGGCGGGGGCCGACAGTGAGGCCGTAGGCGACGGCAAGGTCCACACGGGGGATCGATTCGAGCACATCCGCCACGCACTGGGTGAACACCGGTCCGTGGACGGTCTGGATCACGGTTCGGCGGCTGTCGATCAGCCAGTAATCGCCGTCGGCGTCGCGCCGGAACAGGTAGTCGGTGGGCACCCACACGTCGCCGGGTTCGAACACTCCGCGCATCACGCCCACGATCGCCGAGTTGGCCGGGCCCGGCTTGCCCAGCAGCAGTCCGACCTCACCGACCTGTGCCTCTCGCACGAACCCGCGCGCGTCCTCCACGAGTCGGCCCGTTTCTGCGTCGTAGGTCGCGAGCCGCACCTCGGCACTGCCGGGCAGCGGCCGGCCCTTCGAGCCTATTTTGGATCCGGAGACATTCGCGAGTACGACGTTCCCCTCGGTCGAGGCGTAGAACTCGAGGACGCGGGCGGGCGCGAATCGTTCGAGTGTGCGTCGCCACAGCCCCGGAGGCATGCCGGAGCCGATGAACAATCGGATGGGATGAATGGTGTCGATGTGCAGTGAGGGGCTGTCGAGCACCTCGCGCATCATCGACCAGGTGTAGGTGACGACGGTGACGCCGTAGCGATGGACTTCTTCGCTGAAGAGCGAGGGGTCGAGTCCACGTGAGAGAGCGATGCGCGCGCCGCCCGCCAGGGCGCCACCGAAACTTACGAGCAGACCGGACGAATGATGCAGTGGCGCAAGGCAGTACATGGTGTCGCCACGACCGAGCGAGGCCGCGGTGGCCGTACCGAAGGCAGACAGCGCCCATCGATAGTTGGTGACCCGCCGCACCGCGAGGGTCTCTCCGCTGCCGGAGAAGAGCACGAAGGCGAGTTCGCGGGCGAGTCCGGGATCCGGGACGTACCAACCCGGCAACTGCACCGACGCGATGTCGAGTCGTTCGAGGTCGACGACATCCGCGCCGGGTTCGATGTCGAGATCGCGGACGTCTCCACCGCCGAGCACGAGCACGGGCAGTCCGGTCTCGACCGCCGCATCGAGGTTCTCGGGGTCGGCGATGATCTTCTCGACACCGCCGAGCCGGACGGCTTCCGGCACGTCCGGCCCTGGCGGGATCAGTACCGAGACTCCTCCGAGGCGGGAGATCGCCGCGACCGCCGCCATCGCGCTGGGGCGGACGTCCATGAGGACCCCCACATGCATTGCGGGACGGATACCGTTGTCGACGAGCCCGAGCACGATGTTGTCGATACGCCGGTTGACGGCGTCGAAGGTGTAGACGCGGTCCTCGAAGATGAAGCACTCACGCTTCGGCGACTTGCGGCCGATCTCGGCGAGCAGCCCGCCGACGGAGATACGGGTGCGCGATTGGATCTGACCGAGCCGCGCGAGCCGCGGCAGAGCGCGGGCCGCCTCACCGGTGAGGTCGCGTGCGCCGCGGACAGCGCCTACGGCGACTCCGGCGACTCCCCTACCGAAGTCGGTTCCCACATCCGCGAGGGTCGCGACGGTGTGGGTGAGCCGCGAGGCTACCGAGACACCGGTGCCCTCCTTCTCCGGATCGGGCATCACCATCGGCGCGATGCCGACGGGGCGATCCCCGGTGCCCTCGCGCCACTGCACCCATTCGGCGACCGACGGCCACGTCTGCTGACCTGCCAGGCTTCCCACGACCAGCCCGAAATGCCCTGCGCGCAATGTGTATTCGTAGACCTCGGCGCGGGGGGCCGCCTTTCGGATGCCGCGCACGGCGAGCGGTTGCCCGATGTCGTCGACCTCGCCGACGAAAGCGAGGACCGGACAGGTGATCTCGGCGAGGCTCACCGCCCTGTCGTTGATGACGAACCCGCCACTCATCATGCGGTTGTGGGCGATGAACTGGCGCAGCACTTCGGCGACGGCCGGTCCGGACCAGGCCACCCATCCTTCCGTGTCGAGGAACCGACGTTGCGGCTCCCGGGGCAGCAGTGCTTCCCGGTCGTGAAGCTGGAGGAGGAAATCGACGCGTGAGCGAAGCGTCTTGACGGGGTCGAGCAACTGGAAGCCGGTACGCGCCATCCATCCGGTGATCGCGAGCCGGTTGAAGACGTGGTCGGCGAGAAAATCCGCGGAGCGGGTCGCGACGATCTCGGGAATCCCGAAGGGCAGAGCGGCGAGTGTGTCGACCGGGCTGCCGAAGGTGATCAGACTCGCGATGCCACGGCTTCGCCGATAGGCCGCCGCCTGATAGCAGAACATTCCACCCTGCGAGTACCCGCCGAGATGGACGTCGCGGCCGGTATAGGCGCGCACGCAGTCGACGATCTCGTCGAGCGCGAGGAGGTGATCGGTGAGGGTGCGTTTCCAGCCACCCTCCTCCTGATCCGGCGAGCCGAAATCCACGACCCAGGGGTCGAGACCCGCTTCGTGGAGGGTGCCGACAGCGCCGGCGTCCCGGGTGACGTCGTACACCTCGGCGGAGACCATCATCGGCGGTACGAGGATGACCGGAAAACCGGTCGAGGCCGTGTCCGACTCGGGAAAGTACCGGCGGAGCCGGTACATGGGTGTGCGCTCGACGACCTGGTACGGGGAGGACGACGCGCCTGGTTCGAGGCCACCGAAACGCAGGACTTCGAGACCGTTCTGGGCCGTGGCGACCAGGCGTCGCACCGACTCGGTCACTACATCGCTGTCAAGTCCCACGGCCCACTCCCCTTTTCGACGACGTGTCCGCATCGGCCCCCGGCACCTGCGGTTCTACACCGGTACCCGCCGCATGCCGAGAGTATGTGCCAGCCTGCCACACCCTGGGGACCGTCCCGGGCAACTCGAGGTGTACCCGGGACGGGTGGCGTGTCAGCCGCGAACCCAGCCGCGCAACTGCGTCGCCGCTTCGCGAACGCGTCCGAGCTGTTCGGCGACCCGTACGCCGGCGGTGCCGCCGCGCGCATCGCGCGAGGCGATCGATCCTTCGACGGTGAGCACTTCCCGGACCTGCGGGGTCAGTGCGGGATCGACACCGGCCAGGTCGTCGTCCGTGAGGTCCTCGAGACCGACGCCGCGACCTTCCGCGACACGCACGCAGGCACCGGCTGCTTCGTGAGCGACCCGGAACGGCACGCCCTGACGAACCATCCATTCGGCGATGTCGGTGGCGAGGGTGAAGCCGGCGGGAGCGAGTTCGGCCATGCGCTCGGTGTGGAAGGTCAACGTGGAGACGAGGCCCGCGATGGCCGGAAGCAGCAGTTCGAGCTGCGCCACGGAATCGAAGACCGGCTCCTTGTCCTCCTGCAGGTCGCGGTTGTAGGCCAGCGGTTGTGCCTTGAGCGTCGCCAGCAGACCGGTGAGGTTACCGATGAGGCGACCGGCCTTACCGCGGGTGAGTTCGGAGACGTCGGGGTTCTTCTTCTGCGGCATGATCGACGAACCGGTCGACCATTCGTCCGCGAGGGTGACGTAACCGAACTCGGGGGTGCTCCACAGGATGACCTCCTCCGCCATGCGGGAGAGGTCGACGGCGATCTGCGCGAACACGAACGCCGCTTCGGCCGCGAAGTCGCGGGAGCTGGTCGCGTCGATCGAGTTGTCGGCGGCGGAATCGAAGCCGAGATCCGCCGCGATCGCGTCGGGGTCGAGACCGAGCGACGAACCGGCGAGTGCTCCCGATCCGTACGGGGACACCGCTGCCCTCTTGTCGAAGTCGCGCAGCCGATCGACATCGCGCAGCAGCGGATGCGCGTGGGCGAGCAGGTGGTGCGCGAGCAGCACGGGTTGCGCCGCCTGCAGATGCGTCTTGCCCGGCATCACGGCCTCGGGGTGGGCTTCGGCCTGCCCGGCGATCGCGTCGACGACGTCCAGGACACCGTCGGCGATCCGCCGCGCGCTGTCGCGCAGCCACATGCGGAACAGCGTCGCGACCTGGTCGTTGCGGGAGCGGCCCGCGCGGAGTCGACCGCCGACCTCGGGCCCGACCCGCTCGATGAGGCCGCGTTCGAGGGCTCCGTGGACGTCCTCGTCCGACTCGGCGGGACCGAACGCACCCGAGGCCACGTCGGCGGCGAGGCGCTCGAGGCCGTCGAGCATCGTGGCGAGGTCGTCGTCGGTGAGGAGTCCGGCGCGGTGCAGGACCTTGGCGTGGGCCTGCGACGCGCGCACGTCGTACGGGGCGAGTGCCCAGTCGAAGTGTGTGGACTTGCTCAGCGCCGCCATGGCGGCGGCCGGTCCGGACGCGAACCGGCCGCCCCACAGGGCACCTTCGTTGGTGCCGTGAGCAGTCATGGCTACAGGCCCAGATCGCGCTTTGCGGCGACCTTCGAGGACAGGCCGTGGATCTGCACGAAGCCCTTGGCGTTGGACTGGTCGAAGCTGTCGCCCTCGTCGTAGGTGGCGAGGTTGAAGTCGTAGAGCGACTCCGGGCTGCGACGTCCGTTGACGGTGATGTGGCCACCGTGGAGCACCATGCGGATATCGCCGGTGACGCGCTCCTGCGTGTTCTTGATGAAGGCGTCGAGGGCGTTCTTCAGCGGCGAGAACCACAGGCCGTCGTAGACCAGTTCGCTCCAGCGCTCCTCGACGCGCCGCTTGTAGCGGCCGAGTTCGCGCTCGAGGGTGACGTGCTCGAGTTCCTGGTGCGCGGTGATGAGGGCGATGGCGCCGGGGGCCTCGTAGATCTCGCGGCTCTTGATGCCGACGAGGCGGTCCTCGACCATGTCGAGGCGGCCCACGCCCTGGGCTCCGGCGCGCTTGTTGAGTTCCTGGATGGCCTCGAGGACGGTGACGTGCTTGCCGTCGATGGCGACGGGGCGGCCGGCCTCGAAGCTGACGATCAACTCGTCCGGTGCCTGCCAGTGTGCCGTGGGGTCCTCGGTGTAGTCGTAGACGTCCTTGGTGGGGGCGTTCCACAGGTCCTCGAGGAAGCCGGTCTCGACGGCGCGGCCCCAGACGTTCTGGTCGATGGAGAACGGCGAGCGCTTGGTGACGTTGATCGGCAGGCCGTGCTCCTCGGCGAAGGCGATGGCCTTCTCGCGGGTCCAGGCGTAGTCGCGAACCGGGGCAATGACCTGGAGGTCGGGTGCGAGGGCGCCGAAGCCGACCTCGAAGCGCACCTGGTCGTTGCCCTTGCCGGTGCAGCCGTGGGAGACGACGGTGCCGCCGTGCTCGCGGGCGGCCTGGACGATGTGCTTGACGATCAGCGGCCGGCTGATGGCCGAGACGAGCGGGTAGCGATCCATGTAGAGCGCGTTGGCCTGGACGGTGGGCAGGCAGTACTCGTTGGCGAACTCGTCCTTGGCATCGACGACGATCGATTCGACGGCTCCGCAGTCGAGGGCGCGCCGGCGCACGACCTCCATGTCCTCGCCACCTTGGCCGAGGTCGATGGCCACGGCGACGACCTCCTTGCCGGTCTCCTTGCCGATCCAGCTGATGGCGACGGAGGTGTCCAGCCCGCCCGAATAGGCGAGTACGACGCGTTCAGCCATTATCTTTGTGCTCCTTTGTATTTCGACGTGCGTCTATTAGTGGTAGGTCAGGCGAGTGATTCGATTTTCGCGGCCAGTTCGGCTCCCGTCGTCGGTTCGCGGGCGATGACCGCGATGGTGTCGTCGCCGGCGATCGTTCCGACCACCTCGGGTAATGATGCCCGATCGAGTGCGCTGGCCAGATAGTGCGCCGCCCCGGGCGGGGTGCGCAGCACCGCGATGTTGCCGCTCGAGTCCGTCGAGACCAGCAGTTCGCCGAGCAGTCGGGACAGCCGGTCGGTGCCTCCGGTCACTCCGCGGACCGGGCTGCCGTCCTCCGGGACGACGTACACCCCGGCTCCCCCGTCGGCCCCGCGGAGCTTGACGGCACCGAGTTCCTCGAGATCGCGTGACAGGGTGGCGGTGGAGACCTCGATGCCGTCGGCGGCGAGCAGGGTGGCCAGTTCGGTGTGGCTGCGTACCGGGTGGGTGGCGAGCAGCGCGACGATACGGGCCTGCCGCGCGGCGCGCGTCGGTGCGCTCGCCGTGCTGTCCGTGTGGTTCGCCGCGGTGCTCACGGTCAGCTCCGGCCGTGCTCGAGCAGCCACACGAGCAGGGCCTTCTGGGCGTGCAGTCGGTTCTCGGCTTCGTCCCAGACCACCGAGCGCGGTCCGTCGATGACATCCGCCGTGATCTCCTTGCCGCGGTAGGCGGGCAGGCAGTGCAGCACGATCGAATCGGGATCGGACAGGGAGACGAGCTCGTCGTCGAGCTGGAACGGCCGGAAGGGCGCCTCGCGGTCCTTGCCGTCGTCCTCCTGTCCCATCGAGACCCAGGTGTCGGTGACGAGCACGTCGGCTCCGGTGGCGCCGGCGCGCGGGTCGTCGGTGAGGGTGACGCTGCCGCCGGTCTGCTCGGCCCGCGCTCGGGCTGCGGCAACCACCTGTGGGTCGGGGGTGAAGCCCGCGGGCGACGCGACGGTCACGTGCATGCCGGCGGTCACGCCGCCGAGCAGGAGCGAGTGCGCCATGTTGTTGGCGCCGTCCCCGAAGTAGGTCATGCGCAGCCCCGCGGTGTCGCCCTTGTGTTCGCGGACGGTCTGCAGGTCGGCGAGGACCTGGCAGGGGTGGAAGGTGTCGGTGAGCGCGTTGACGACGGGCACGGTCGAGTGCGCGGCGAGCGTCTCGATGCGGTCCTGGCCGTAGGTGCGCCAGACGACCGCTTCGGTGAACCGGGAGAACATCCGCGCGGTGTCCTCGAGCGTCTCGCCCTTGCCGATCTGGGTGGCCCCGGTGTCGACGACGATGGCGTGTCCACCGAGTTGGGCGATGCCGGCATCGAAGGAGAAGCGGGTGCGGGTGGAGGTCTTGTCGAACAGTACGGCGACGCTCAGGGGGCCTTCGAGGGGCCGGCGGGACAGCGGCGCCTTCTTGAGTTCGGCGGCGAGTTCGAGCACCTCGGTCTGTTCGGCCGGGGTGAGGTCGTCGTCGCGCAGGAAGTGGCGGAGCACGGGTCGTCAGTTTCCTTCCCGGTCGGCGGTGTCGAGGATCGTCGGCAACGCGGTCACGAAGCTCTCGGCCTGCTGGTCGGTGAGGATCAGCGGGGGTGCGAGGCGGATGACGTCCGGCGCGGCGGCGTTGACGAGGAATCCGGCTTCGCGGGCGGCGGTTTCGACGGCCGGCGCCTTCGTGGCGGTGAGGACGACGCCGAGGAGCAGTCCGGAGCCGCGCACGTGCGAGACGAGCGGATGTCCGAGTTCTTCGATGCCGGCGGCGAGGGTCTTGCCGACGGCGTTCACGTGATCGAGCAGACCCTGTTCGTCGATGGTGCGCAACACCGCGAGGGCAGCCGCCGCGCACACCGGATTGCCACCGAAGGTGGTGCCGTGCTTGCCGGGCTGGAACAGTTCGGCTGCGGGGCCGGTGGCAAGGACTGCTCCGATGGGCAGGCCACCGCCGAGTCCCTTGGCGAGGGTCATCACGTCGGGGACGATTCCCGCCGCCTGGTGGGCGAAGAAGGTGCCGGTGCGGGCGATGCCGGTCTGCACCTCGTCGAGCACGAGCAGGGCGCCGCGCTCGGTGGTGATGCGACGCGCGCCCGCGAGGTAGCCCTCGGGCGGGACCACGACGCCGGACTCGCCCATGATCGGCTCGAGGAAGACGGCGGCGGTGTTCTCGTCGACGGCGGCGTCGAGGGCGTCGAGGTCACCGTAGGGCACGAATTCGACGCCGGCGGGCATGGGCTCGAAGGGTGCGCGCTTGTCGGGCTGGCCGGTCAGTGCGAGCGCGCCCATGGTGCGGCCGTGGAATGCCTTCTCGCACGCCACGATCTTCGGTCGCCCGGTCAGGCGTGCGATCTTGAATGCCGCTTCGTTCGCCTCGGTGCCGGAGTTGCAGAAGAAGGCTCGGCCCTCGTGCCCGAATCGGTCGAGGAGTTTCTCGGCGAGTTCGAGCACCGGCGGGGAGGCGTACAGATTCGAAACGTGCCCGAGCTGGTTCAGCTGTGCGGTCACGGCCTCGATGATGGCCGGGTGACGGTGGCCGAGACTGTTGACGGCGATGCCGCCGAGCAGGTCGAGATACTGCTTGCCGTCGGCGTCGGTGAGGACGGCGCCGTCGCCTGCGACGAGTGCGATCTTGGGCACGCCGTAGTTGTTCATCAGGGAACCCGCCCAGCGCTGCTGGAGGTCGGACGTGCCGGTCATGCGGGACCTTCCTGGTCGGAGGCCGGCACCACCATGGTGCCGATGCCTTCTTCGGTGAACAGTTCGAGGAGCACGGAGTGCGGTTGGCGGCCGTCGATCACGTGCGCGGTGGGCACTCCGCCGTGCACGGCGCGCAGGCACGCCTCCATCTTGGGGACCATGCCGGAGTCCAGCGAGGGCAGCAGCGCGGCGAGGGAGTCGGCGTCGATCCGCGAGGTGAGCGAGCTGCGGTCGGGCCAGTTCGTGTAGAGCCCTTCGACGTCGGTGAGCACGACGAGTTTCTCGGCGCCGAGCGCTTCGGCGAGAGCCGCCGCCGCGGTGTCGGCGTTGATGTTGTGCACCACGCCGTCCACGTCGGGTGCAATCGTGGAGACCACGGGGATGCGGCCGGCGGCGATGAGGTCGAGTACGGCGGTGGGATCGACGGACGTCACGTCACCGACGAGCCCGATGTCGGTCTCCTCACCGTCGACGACGACCGTGCGGCGGCTGGCGGTGAACAGTCCGGCGTCCTCTCCGGAGGTACCGACGGCGTAGGGACCGTGGCTGTTGATCAGCCCGACGAGTTCGCGGCCGACCTGACCGAAGAGCACCATCCGCACGACGTCCATCACTTCGGGGGTGGTGACGCGGAAACCGCCGCGGAACTCGCCTTGCATGCCGAGTCGCTTCAGCATGGCGTTGATCTGCGGGCCACCGCCGTGGACGACCACGGGGTGGATGCCGACGGTGCGCAGGAAGGCCATGTCGGCGGCGAAGGCGGCCTTGAGGGCGTCGTCGATCATGGCGTTGCCGCCGTACTTGACGACGACGATCTTGTCGCGGAACTTCTGCAGCCACGGCAGCGCCTCGGCGAGCACGAACGCCTTCTGGTGCGAGCTGAGGTCCGCGATCAGCGCGTCGGTCACGTCGTCTCCTGTGCTGGTTCCGGTCACGACGAGTACGCCGAGTTCTCTTCGACGTAGGCGTGCGAGAGATCGGTGGTGCGGATGGACACCTGTGCGTCGCCGATGCCGAGGTCGATGTCGAGGGCGATGTCGGCGGCCGAGAGGTCGACCTCGCGGGCGCCGGGCGCACCGACGCCGTCGACGCACACGGGGTTGCCGTTGAACGACACCGAGATCTTGTCGGGGTCGAGTTCGATCGGGGCGATGCCGATGGCGGCGAGGACACGACCCCAGTTCGGGTCGGAGCCGAACAGAGCGGTCTTGACGAGGCTGTCGCGGGCGACGGTGCGGGCACCGATCAGCGCGTCGGCTTCGCTCGCGGCACCGCGGACGGTGACGGTGACGCGCTTGGTGACACCTTCGGCGTCGGCCATCATCTGGTCGGCGAGGTCGTCGCAGACGGCGAGGACGGCGGCGTTCAGTTCGTCCTGGCTCGGGGCGATCCCGCTGGCGCCGGAGGCGAGGAGCAGCACGGTGTCGTTGGTGGAGGTCGCGCCGTCGACGTCGAGGCGGTCGAAGGTGAGCCGGGTGGCGTGGCGCAGCGCGGTGTCGAGCTGTTCGGCGGTGGCGACGGCGTCGGTGGTGACCACGCACAGCATGGTCGCCAGGGCGGGGGCGAGCATGCCGGCACCCTTGGCCATGCCGCCGACGTTCCACTTGCCGGCGTGATGCAGGGCCGCCTGCTTGGGGACGGTGTCGGTGGTCATGATGGCGTGGGCGGCGTCGGTGCCACCGGAGATACCGCCGGCGAGTTCGTGGACGATCTCTCGCACGCCGGACAGAACCTTGTCCATCGGCAGGCGGTCGCCGATCAGCCCGGTCGAGCACACCGCGACTTCACCGGCGCCGGTCTCGGTGCCCCAGTTGCTGAGCGCGGCGGCGACGGCCTCGGCGGTGGCGTGGGTGTCCTGGAAGCCGCCGGGCCCGGTGCACGCGTTGGCGCCACCGGAGTTGAGGATCACCGCACGCAGCGCGCCGGCGGTGAGGACCTGCTGCGACCACAGGACGGGGGCGGCTTTGACCTTGTTGGTGGTGAAGACACCGGCGGCGGTCAGTTCGGGTCCCTCGTTGACCACGAGGGCGAGGTCCTGCTTGCCGGAGGCCTTGATGCCCGCGGGAATGCCGGCTGCCCGGAATCCGGCGGGAGCGGTCACGCCCTGGCTGCGGATCAGCCGCCCGCCGGCGATCTCGGGGGCGCCGGTGTAGACGTCGTCGGCGTACTTGTTCTCGGTCACGGGGCCACTCCCACGGTGGACAGGCCGGCGGTCTCGGGCAGGCCGAGTGCCAGGTTCATCGATTGCACGGCGGCACCGGCGGTGCCCTTGGTGAGGTTGTCGAGCGCGGCGATGACGACGAGCAGGCCGGCATCGGCATCGACGGTGACGGCGATCTGCACGGCGTTGGAACCGACCACCGCGCCGGTGGCGGGCAGCGCGCCCTCCGGCAGCAGCTGGACGAAGGGTTCGTCGGCGTATGCCTTCTCGTAGACGGCGCGGGCCTCCGCGAGGGTCGCGGTGGTGGGTGCGGTGCAGGTGGCGAGGATGCCGCGCGGCATGGGGGCGAGGACGGGCGTGAAGGACACCCGCACGTCGGTACCGGCGAGCGCGGACAGGTTCTGCCGGATTTCGGGGGTGTGCCGATGGGCCCCGCCGACCCCGTAGGCGCGGACCGAGCCCATGACCTCGGAACCGAGAAGGTCGACCTTCGGGGACTTGCCAGCCCCGGAGGTACCGGAGACGGCCACGATCTGCACGACCGGTTCGACGATGCCGGCGGCGACGGCCGGGGCGAGGGCGAGCGAGGCGGACGTCGGGTAGCAGCCGGGGACCGCGATGCGGGTCGCGCCGACGAGGGCGTCGCGTTTGCCGGGCAGTTCCGGCATACCGTAGGGCCACGTGCCGGCGTGGTCGCTGCCGTACCAGCGCTGCCAGTCGGCGGCGTTCTCGAGCCGGAAGTCGGCGCCGCAGTCGATCACGACCGTGGTGTCGGGCAGCTGTTCGGCGAGGGCGGCGGAGTGGCCGTGCGGGAGGCCGAGGAAGACGACGTCGTGCCCGAGCAGGGTGTCGAGGTCGGTGGCTCCGAGGACACGGTCGGCCAGCGGCAGCAGGTGGGGGTGGAACTCACGCAGCGAGGCGCCGGCGTTGCCGCCGGCGGTGAGCGCGCCGATGACCAGGGATCCGTCCTGACAGGCGGGATGGCCGAGGAGCAGGCGCAGGATCTCGCCGCCCGCGTAGCCGCTGGCGCCGGCTACGGCGACCCGCAGCGGCGACTCGGGGGTGGCGGTGAATGCCGGTGAAATACCCATACGAATGATTATGCACTCTCATGCAAATCGTTTCATCGCGGGTGGCCCCTCCGGCCGTTCACTCCGAACGCAGCGACCGCCGGATCTCCGCGAGCCGATCCGCCGCGGCCGCCTTGCGATCCTCGTACTGCTCGTCGAGGGTCCGGCCGGGGCCGGTCACACGAGCGAGTTCCTCGGCGCCGAGCGCCGTGGCCGAGCGCTGGTCGATCTTCTCACGCACCGAATCGAAGGTCGGCACCCCGTCCGCGGTGTATCCGGTGATCTCCTCGATCGTGGGAGCGCGCACCCCGCCGGCCGGGTTCTCCCCCGGGTCCGGCACCGGCTCCGGCTCGATCGGGGGCACATCGGGGACGTCCGGACCCGGAGGCACGTCCGGCACCGTCGGCGTCTCCGGGCCCGCCGGAGTCACGTCGGGTACAGGTTGCTCCGGTGCATCCGGCCGGTCCGGGCTCGTGGACGAGGGCACGCGGTCGAGCTCATCCTCACTCATATCCTCAGGCTACGTCGCCCGCTGCGTCCTCGGGTATCGGCGCGGAAGTCCGCACCGGTTCAGGGCGTCGGCCTGTCGCCGAACCGCACGGCGCGGTGAGAGCGCACGACCGCAGACACCGCGAGGGCCGTGCCGGCGACGCCGAGGGCCACCGCGAGGACCGCCCCGACCATCCCGTTACCGGTGCCGGGGCCGCCGGCGGAGTTGGCCCCGTGCAGTGCGCCGACGATCACGCTCACCTGCCCGAGTGTCAGAGCGATGCCGACCCACGACCGCGCACCTCGACGGGAACGGGTCAGGGCGAGACCCCCGGCGACGACGGCGACGAACCCCAGCACGGCTGCCGTGGTGGGCACGGCCCGTCCCACGCCGAGTTCGTACGCGGCAGCGGTCGTGTCGGCGGGCCCCGGCACAGTGAATGCGAGCGACGACATGGCGGATCCTTTCGAGCGTTACGACGGCCGGCCGAGGCCTCCGTCATGGAGGGACACCCTCGATGGTCGCGTCTGGGCCCGGGGGCCGTCCTCACCCGCCGAGCGGCAGCGCATACGTCATCCGGCGTAGCGCCTGCCCGGGAATGTGCGCTCCTCGCCGTAGGCGGTGACAGCGGAGAACGGAGTCGTCACCGAGCCCGGAAATCTATGATCACGTCATGCGCGCTCGCGTCACGCAGGTCCGTCCGCCCGCGTGGGCACAGGACTCGATGGTGGCGGTTTTCGTCACCGTGATGCAGGTCCAGGGCACCGTCGTCCGCAATGACGGACAGCCCGAGTCGGTGCTGCGCCCGCTCTCCGATCTGGGGAATCTCGGCTACCTCCTGCTGATCGTCAGCGGCGCGGTCGTGGCGTTGCGCCGCGTGTGGCCCGTGCCGGTCTTCGTCGTCACCGCGGTCGCCAGCGCTGTGTACTACGCCCTCGGTTTTCCCGACGGGCCCGGCTGGCTGGGTCTGTTCGTGGCCATCTACACGGTGACCTCCCGCGGAGACGGCCACCGTTCGCTGCTGACGGTCTCGGCCGGGATCACCGTCCTGACCGTGATCTGGCTGATCGCTGCCGCCCACATCGAGCCGCCGGCCGCCGTGGGCTGGGTGTTCTTCCGGATCGGGGCCTCGGTCATGAGCGCTGCGCTCGGCGAGAGTGTCAGGTCGAGAAAGATCATTGCGGCCGAAGCGCTCGAACGCGCCGAGCAGGCCGAGCGCAGTCGCGAGGAACGAGCCCGCGCGCTCGTCGACGAAGAACGCCTCCGGATCGCGCGCGAAGTGCACGACACGGTCGCGCACGCGGTCGCCATCATCAATGTCCAATCCGGGGTCGCGGCGCATGTCCTCGACAAACGGCCGGAACGGACGAGACACACCCTCGAGGTGATCGAACAGACCAGTTCCCGTGCGCTGCAGGAGATGCGAACGATCCTCGGAGTCCTCCACGACGACGGTGGCGCACGCACCCCGCCCGCGGGACTCGGGCAACTGGACGAACTCACCGAACAGGCGCGTGAGGCCGGCCTCGAAGTCGATCTCGAGACGACCGTGCCCCCACCGCACATTCCCGATGCTGTCGGCAGAGCCGTCTATCGGATCCTGCAGGAGTCGATCACCAACGTGATCCGCCATGTGGGCCGGTCACGGGTTGCGATCGCGGTGACCTACGGTGTCGACACCGTCGACGTCCGCGTGACGGACGACGGCGGGCGCGTGGATGACGGGCGGGTGGCTTCGGAGATTCTCGGCGCGGGCGGGCGCGCGGCGCCGGACGGTGCGGTCGTCTCGGACGACGGTGGGCGCGGCATCGCCGGGATGCGTGAACGGTGCCGACTGCTCGGCGGCGACCTCCGTGCCGGTCCTGTTGCCGGCGGCGGTTTCGCCGTCGACGCTCGAATTCCGGTGATGCCCGGACGAACGGCGGCGCTGTGAACACCGGGGCCGGCGCAGCCCTCGAGCATCGGCCGATCAAAGTGCTCATCGTCGACGACGAGCATCTCGTGCGCTCCGGTTTCCGGATGTTGCTCGACGTCGAGGACGACATCGAGGTGGTCGGGGAAGCGACCACCGGAGCGGAGGCAGTGGAGCTGGCTCGTGCACTGCGACCGGATGTCGTGCTCATGGACATCCGGATGCCGAAGATGGACGGTATCGAGGCCACTCGCTCGATCGCCGCGACGAGTGGGCTTCACGGCGTTCGCATCCTGATCCTGACCACCTACGACACCGACGAGTACGTTGCCGAGGGCCTGGAGGCGGGTGCCGGTGGATTCCTGCTCAAGGACGCCGGCCCGGCCGAACTCCTGCACGGGATCCGCGTCCTCGCAGCCGGTGAATCACTGCTCGCGCCGCGGATCACCCGTCGGCTCATCGCCCGGTTCACCGCGCAGCGCACAGCGGACCGGCTCGCCGAGGATCGTCTTTCGGTGCTGACCGGCCGGGAGCGCGAGGTGCTGGCCCTGGTCGGGCAGGGATTGAGCAACGCGGAGATCGGCGCCGAGCTGTGCCTGAGCCCCGCCACCGCCCGCACCCATGTCAGTCGTGCCATGGGCAAGCTCGGTGCCCGCGATCGCGCCCAGTTGGTGGTCATCGCCTATCGGACCGGGCTGGTCCGGCCGTAGCGGCCGGGACGTCCTGTTCGGCGCGGGCGCGCAGATACGCTTCGAGGGCCTGCCGGCTCGTGTAGCGGGGCTGCGCTCCGAGTTCCTCGCACATCCGGCGGTTGTCGAGAACCGGGCGGTACTGCAGGAAGCCGACCCGTTCCGGGCCGTGCTCGGTCAGCCCGAGGGCGCGGCCCACCCGCAACGCGATCTTCAGGACCGGGGCGGGCACGGTCAGCGTCTTCCTGCCCGTCATCGCCGCGATCTCGGGCACGGTGACGACGCCGTCGCCCGCGATGTTGAAGATGCCGGTGACAGGACCGGCCACCGCTTCGGCGAAGGCCTCGGCGACGTCGGTGTGCCAGACGAACACGAACGGACTGTCACTGCCGGCCACGACGAGCAGCCGCTTGCGGTCGAGCAGCGCGGTGATCTGGTTGCGGACAGTCTCGCCGAGGATCGTGCCGATCCGCAGGATCACCTGTTCGAGTTCGGGGTGGGCAGCGCGGGTGTCGGCGAGCATCTCCTCGACGAGACGTTTGTTCCGGCTGTAGGAGAACTCGTCGTTGCCGCGGAGCGGGTGGTCCTCGGTGAGCGGGAGGGGATTGTCGGCGTGATAGCCGTAGGCGGCCCCCGAGGAGGCCACCACCAGGCGGCGCACGCCGTGCGCCAGCGCGGCGTCGACGACGTTGCGTGCGCCCTCGACGTCGACGGCGTATTCCTCCTCCTCGGTGGTGTCGCGTCCGGGGTTGACGATCGAAGCCAGGTGCACGACGACGTCCGGACGATGGGTGGCGATCACCTCGGCGATCCGGTCGCGGCGGCGGACGTCGGCGATCTCGTAGGTCACCGTGCTCGCGGGACGGGCCGGCTCGTAGAGGTCGGTACTGATCACCCGGACACCGCGGGAGCGCAGGGCGGTGACGACGGCGCTGCCGAGGAAACCGTTGCCGCCGGTGACGAGAGCGGTCGGAAGGGTCATGCGGCTACCTTTCGGGTTGCGGGGCGGCGGGACCACAGGGTGGCGAGGATCAGTCCGGCGACGATGTCCCAGATGCCCCACCAGCCGGCGACGATCGCCATGCCGCCGAGGCCGTCGAAGAAGGTCATCACGAGGCCGAGGCCGAGGCCGGCGTTGCGGATCCCGACCTCGAAGGACACCGCGCGACGGCTGTATTCGGGCAGGCCGCTCGCCCACCCGCACGCATAGCCGAGTCCGAGCGCGACCGCATCGTGCAAGAACACCGCGAGCAGCACGAGCCCGATGTAGTCGACGAAATCGGCGAAGTTGCCGGCGAGCCCGGCGACGATGAAGGCGACCAGCGCGAGCAGGGATCCGTTCTTCACCCACGGGTGGGCGCGGGACGCGAAGCCGGGGGCCTTCTGCGCGGCCCAGATACCGAGGACGAACGGGAGCCCGATGATCAGGGCGATCTGGATGATCATGTCGAGGCCGTCGAGTTCGACGGACCGCAACAGGGCGTGTGTGTCGTCGCTGCGGCTGCCCCAGAACGCGAAGTTGATCGGCATGAGGATGATCGCGAGTACGTTCGACACGGCCGTCATCGAGACCGACAGGGCGACGTCACCGCCTGCCCGGTGGGTCAGGACGTTGGAGATGTTCCCCGGTGGACAGCACGCCACGAGGATCATGCCGAGGGCGATCGACGGTGCCGGATCGAGCAGCAGGGTCAGCAGCCAGGTCACGGCGGGCAACGCGAGGAACTGTGCGGCGATGCCCACCGCCATGGCCTTCGGGGCCCGCACGGCGCGACGGAAGTCGTCGACGGAGGTGTCGAGGGCGATGCCGAGCATGATCGCGGCCAGCACGACGTTGAGGACGACGAGCGAGCCGGAATCGAAGGACAGCCGGACGTCGTCGACGTTCACGGTGCCTCCGTGCCGGCGAAGGCGTCGCGGAGTGCTCGGGTCTGCTCGCGCAGCGCGGTGCGATAGGCGTGCTTGTTGACGTAATAGGCCATCCGGCCGAGTTTCAGATAGCGGTAGCCGCCCGTGAGATCCGGCGGGGAGGCGGCCAGCGCGGCGCGCCACCGTCCGGCTGCCGCCGGGTCGGTGTCGGCGAGACGGATCGCGGCGGCGACGAGTTCGGCCTGCTCGTAGCGTCCCTGCCAACCCAGGCCGGAGGATTCGACCATGCCGAGCACGAACAGATTGTCGAAGCGCCGGCTGGCGATGTTCAGCAGCAGGTCGGGGCTGTGGGCCCTCCAGTCGAGCAGTGCGCGGTCCAGGAAGGGATAGTCCAGGACGTAACCGGTGGCGTGGACGACCATGTCGTATTCGGCGGCGGAGCCGTCCCGGAACCGGACGGTGCTGCCGTCGTAGCGGTCGATGTCGGGACGCACCTGCACGTCCCCGTGGCCGAGATGGTGCAGGATCAGCGAGTTCACCACCGGATGCGATTCGTAGAGACGGTGATCCGGGGCGGGCAGACCGAACCGGGTGGGGTCGCCGGTGAACTGGCGCAGCAGCAACGCGTCGAGTCGCTGTTTGATCGGTGCGGGCAGCGGCCTGCCGCGGGTGAGGGTGTCCGCGGGCCGGCCGAAGAGGTATTTGGGGACGAAGTGGTAGCCGCGGCGCACGCTCAGGTCGACCGAGCGGGCGTGATGCACCGCGTCGACGGCGATGTCGCAACCGCTGTTTCCGGCGCCCACGATCAGCACCCGCTTGTCGCGGAAGATCGCGGCGTGCTTGTAGGCGCTGGTGTGCAGGATCTCGCCGTCGAATCCCCCGGGGATCTGCGGGTGGTTCGGCCGCGCAAGGGTGCCGTTGGCGACCACGATGCCGCGGTAGCGTTCGGTGGTTTCGGTGCCGGCGCGGTCGGTGGTGCTCACGCGCCACAGGTCGCCGTCCGGTTCGGTGCGGGTGACGGTGGTGCCGAAGCGGTAGTGCTCGCGCAGCCCGAAGGTGTCGGCGTAGTCCTGGAAGTACCGGGCGAGCGCCGCGTGCCCCGGATAGTCCGGGGTCCGTGGTGGCATGGGGAATTCGGCGAACTCCGTCGTGGTCTTCGAAGAGATCAGGTGTGCCGACGCGTACACCGTGCTGACCGGATTGGTGATGTCCCACAGCCCCCCGACGGTGCTGTGGGACTCGAAGCCGACGAAGTCGATGCCGTGGCGGGAGAGCGCGCGGGCCCCGGCAAGTCCGGACGGTCCCGCCCCGATCAGCGCGTACTTCGCTTCCGTGTCCATGGACTCGTAGGTTGGCAGACTGTACGAATTCGGAGGTGGATCTGCAGGATAATGCCGAAATGGACGATCCTCAGTGCGTGAATGTGCGATTGATCGATGAAATCGACCTGAAGATAATCAATGCGCTGCAGTGGTCCCCGCGCTCGACCTGGGACGCCCTGTCCGGCCCGCTCGGTCTGGATGCGGCGACGGTGGCTCGCCACTGGCGCCGCCTCGAACGCGACCGTCTCGCGTGGACCACGATCACCCCGGGCCCGCGCATCCTCGACCAGGTGACCACCGCGCTGCTCGAGATCACCGTGATGTCCGGCGCGAGGGATGCGGTGACCGCGACGCTGAGCGAACGTCCTCATGCGGTGACCGTCGAGGTGCCGTCCGCGGGTGCCGATCTGCTCGTCACCGCCGCCACCGCGACCTACGACGGGATGACCCGACTGGTCGTCGACGAGCTGGCCCATCTGCCCGGCGTCGTTTCGATCCGCACGCACGTGGTGTCGGAGTGGTTCACCGAGGGCGGGGCATGGCGCCTGGACGCACTCGGCCCCGGCGAGCGGGGCGAGTTGACCGCGACGGCGAGTGCCCGCCGGGCGGTCGAGCGCCGCACCCGCACTGCAGTCACTGCGACCGACCGCGCGATCCTGTCGGCACTCGCGGTCGACGGCCGCACCCCGATGCGCACCCTCGCGGAGATCGCCGGTGCCGGGGCGGCCACGGTCAAACGTCGGGTCGAAGCACTGCTGGCTGCCGACGTGATCGGATTACGCTGCGAATTCGCCCATCCAGCAGCAGGTTTTGCTGTTCTCGTCACGTTGTGGTGTGCGGTGCCCGTCGAGCAACTCACCGCCACCGGCCGAGTCGTGAGCCGAGAGCCGGAGGTGCGCAACTGCTTCGCCGTCGTCGGCGCCGCGAATCTCGTGGTTCAGGCCTGGCTGCACTCACCCGCCGAGGCCCCCGAGTTCGAGGCACGACTACTCGCGCGCTGCGCGGACCTGACCGTCCGCGATCGGGCTCTCGTGCTGCGCATCCACAAACTCGCCGGGCACGTCCTCGACCGTGCGGGCCGCAAGGTCACCACCGTCCCGCCCGACATCTGGCTGCCGGGCGGGAGCGCCGAGGTGGGTTCAGGCGCGTAGCCGGGCCCCGACCGCGGCTTCCGCGGCGGCGACGGCGGCCTCGCGGCCTGCGCTGGCCTCGTCCTCGGTGAGGGTGCGATCCGGAGCGCGGAAGCGCAGCGCGAAAGCAAGCGACTTGCGGTTCTCCCCCACCTGGACGCCTTCGAAGACGTCGAACAGGCGGATGTCCTCGAGCAGTTCGCCGCCGCCCGAGCGCAGGGCGCTTTCGACGTCCGATGCCGGCACGCTCGCGTCGACCACCACCGCGACATCCTGCAGGACCGCCGGGAACGGCGAAACCCTCGGAGCCGGAAGCGATTCCACGATCGGCAGCGCGTCGAGGTCGAGCTCGAAGGCGCAGGTGCGTGCAGGCAGGCCGGCCCGCTCGATCACGGCGGGATGCAGTTCCCCGGCATGACCGACGACGACCCCGTCGACGAGCAGTTCGGCGCAGCGACCGGGATGCCAGGGCAGATACTGCGCGGCGCGGCGCTCGAGGTGCACCCCGGCCGCCCGGGCCACCGTCTCCGCGGCGGCGAAGGCATCGAAGGCGTCGGCTGCCCGGCCCGGACCCCACGGCCCTGCCGGTTCGCGCAATCCGGAGAGCACCCCGCCGACGTGGACGGGCTGCGAGGGAAGCGATCCGATCAGCTGTGCGATCTCGTCGTCGGTGGGCCGTCGATCGACCGGCAGGGCCTCGACCGCCGTGGTCTCGGCGGTGGGCTGCACGACCTGCGCGATCGCGTAGAGCGACAGGTCGCGCTGGCCGCGGGAGACGTTGCGTCCGAGGATTTCGAGCAGGCCGGGCAGCAGCGTGGTCGCCAGCTCGGGGCGGTCGGCTTCGAGCGGGTTGAGCACCTTGGTGGTCACGCGCCGCGGGTCGTCGGCGTCGAGCCCCCAGATGTCGAACACTCCGGCCGGCAGGAACACCGGGGCGAGCACCTCGGCGTAGCCGTCGTGGGCCAGCGCACGCGAGACGGAGCGGCGACGCCGCTGCGCGGACGTCAACCCGCGACCGGCCGGGGCGGTGGGCAGCACGGACGGGATCTGCTCGAGCCCTTCGAGACGCAGCACCTCTTCGACGAGATCGGCGGGCTGACGCAGGTCGGGGCGCCACGTCGGCGGGGTCACGACGAGCTGGCCGTGCCCGTCCTCGCCGACACCGACCTCGACGGTGCAGCCGATCTGGTTCAGGCGCCGCGCGGCGGTGCCGTTCGGGTAGGCCACCCCGGCGATACGGTCGGGCAGGTCGATGTCCATACGGATCGTCGGGGTCTCGGTGGGCACGACGATGTCGGTGAGTGTCGGCTCCACACGACCGCCGGCGATCTCGACGAGCAGGCTCGCGGCGCGATCGAGGGCGGCGCGGGCAACGGCGGGATCGACGGTGCGCTCGAAGCGCTTACCTGCTTCGCTGCTGAGCTTGTGGCGGCGGTTACCGCGGAAGACCGCGAGCGGATCCCAGGTCGCGGCCTCGAGCAGCACGTCGGTGGTGGTGTCGCTCACCTCGGTGGTGGCCCCGCCCATGATGCCGGCGAGCGAGATCACACCCGAGTCGTCGGTGATGACGACGTCCTCGGGATCGAGATCGCGTTCGACCCCGTCGAGGGTGGTGAGTTTCTCCCCTGCCCGGGCACGTCGCACGACCAGCTCACCCTGCAGGGTCGCGGCGTCGAAGGCGTGCAGCGGCTGCCCGAGTTCGAGCATCACGTAGTTGGTCACGTCGACGGCCGGCGAGATCGGGCGCACGCCCGCGGTGAGCAGGCGGCGCTGCATCCACCATGGGGTGACGGCCTTCGGGTCGATGCCGGTGACGCGGCGTGCGGCGAACCGGGTGGCGTTCGTCTCCGGTTCGAGCCGGATCGGGTAGGCCTCGCCGCCGTCGGCCGGCAGCGGCGTCAGGTTCGCCGGGTCGGCGAACTCGAGATCGAAACCGCACGCGAGTTCGCGGGTGAGCCCGCGGACGGAGAAGCAGTAGCCGCGGTCCGGGGTGATGTTGAGTTCGATGACGGTGTCCCCGAGGCCGAGCAGGTCGTTGGCGTCGGTGCCGGGGGCGGCGCTGCCGGGCTCGAGCACGAGGATGCCGGAGTGGTCCTTGCCGATGCCCAGCTCCGCCAGCGAGCAGATCATGCCGTCGGAGATGTGCCCGTAGGTCTTACGGGAGGCGATGGCGAAGTCGCCGGGCAGCACCGCGCCGGGCAGGGCGGCGACGATCAGGTCACCCTCGGCGAAGTTGCGGGCACCGCACACGATGCCGCGGGGCTCGGCTTCGCCGACATCGACCTTGCAGAAGCGGATGGGCTTCTTGAACTCGGTGAGTTCGGTGATCTCGACGACCCGCCCGACCACGAGGTTGTCGATGCGGACGAGGGTCTCGACGTCCTCGACCTCGAGTCCGACCCGGACGAATCCCGCGTCGAGTTCCTCGGCGGTGACGTTCCACTCCGGGGTGGCGCGCTGCAGGATCTCGGTCAGCCAGGACTGCGCTACTCGCACTTGTGCTCAGCTCTTTCGTTCGGTCGTCGGTCGGTGGGTCGGAATCGAGGGGTGGCCGGTCAGCCCTGCACGCCGAACGGCAGGGTGAAGCGCACGTCGCCCTCGACGATGTCGCGCATGTCGGGGATGCCGTTGCGGAACTGCAGGGTGCGTTCGAGACCCATGCCGAACGCGAAGCCGGTGTAGACATCGGGATCGATGCCGGACGCCCGCAGCACGTTGGGGTTGACCATGCCGCAGCCACCCCACTCGACCCAGCCGGCACCGCCCTTCTTGTTGGGGAACCACACGTCCACCTCGGCGGACGGTTCGGTGAAGGGGAAATAGTTCGGTCGCATCCGGGTGCGGGTCTCCGGCCCGAACAGCGCCCGCGCGAACGCGTCGAGGGTGCCGCGCAGGTGCGCCATGGTCAGGCCCTTGTCCACGGCCAGACCTTCGACCTGTGAGAACACCGGGGTGTGGGTGGCGTCGAGTTCGTCGGTGCGGAAGGTCCGGCCCGGGCACACCACATAGATCGGGATCTCGCGGTGCAGCATGGTGCGCACCTGCACGGGCGAGGTGTGGGTGCGCAGCACCTGCCGCGAGCCCTCCGGGGCGATGTGGAAGGTGTCCTGCATCGTGCGCGCCGGGTGGTCGGGCAGGAAGTTCAGGGCGTCGAAGTTGAAGTGCTCGGTCTCGACCTCCGGGCCCTCGGCGACCTCCCAGCCCATCGCGACGAAGACGTCCGCGATCTCGTCGGAGATGATCGAGATCGGGTGACGGGCGCCGAGCGGGCGGCGGGTCGCGGGCAGGGTGACGTCGACGGCTTCGGCGACGAGCACGGCGGCGTCGCGTTCGGCCTGCAGCACCGCCTTGCGCTCGTCGAAGGCGGCCTGCACGGCTGTGCGGTGCGCGTTGACCCGCTTGCCGGCGTCGGCGCGTTCGTTGCCGGGCAGCGTGCCGAGGGCACGCTTGGCGAGGGAGATGGGCGCCTTGTCGCCGAGGTGGTCGATCTTCGCCTGGGCGAGTGCGTCGAGGTCGGCCGCAGCGGCGAACGCCTCGATCGCGGACTTCTCCGCGGCGGTGAGCGCGTCCTCGGTCAGGGCGCTCGGATCGACTGCCGGCGGGGTGCCGCCCTCTTTCTTGGCCACGACCGGTGCATCTCCTTCTTCGGACGAAAGGGGTGTTCTCGGAAGGTGCGGCCCGGTCCGGAGTCCGCGGCGCACCCAGGGAAATCCTATGTGATGGGCCGAGCGGCCCGGTGTTGCACCCGCGCGCTCGCATACAGGCAGATCGATGCGGCGGTGGCGAGGTTGAGCGATTCGGCGCGGCCGCGGATGGGGATGCGGACGCGGTGGTCGGCGCGGGCCGCGACCGCCGGGTCGAGTCCGTGTGCCTCGTTGCCGAACAGCCACGCGGTGGGCGCGGCGAGTAGTTCGTCGGCCTCGTCGAGGTCGACCTCGCCGTCGGCGGCCGTCGCGAGGATCTGCACGCCGGCGTCCGCGAGGGTCGCGAGGACCAGGTCGGTGTCGCGTTCGCGCGCGACCGGCAGGTGGAAGATGCTGCCCGCCGACGACCGGACGCATTTGCCGTTGTGCGGGTCGACGCTGTCACCGGCGAGCACCACCGCGTCGGCACCGACAGCGTCGGATACCCGGATGAGGGTGCCGGCGTTGCCGGGTTCGGCGACGGCGACGGGCACGGCGACCAGCTGGGACTGTGCGGTCACGGCCTCACCGAGCGGCACGTCGAGGGTGTCGCACACGGCGACGAGGCCGGGCGGGGTCACGGTGTCGGACAAGCGGGCGGCCGCACGCTCGGTGACGACCGCGACCCGCACGCCGCGGCGCCGGGCGTCGTCGACGAGAGGTGCGTACCGGACGGCGGCGGCCTCGGTGACGAACAGCTCGTGCACCCGCGCGGCGGCGAGCGCCTCGGTGACCGAGTTCTCGCCCTCGGCGAGGAACCGCCCGGTCTTACGCCGCTCGGCGGTACGGAGCAGTTTCACAGCAGAAACGACCCGCGGTGTGCGCTCGGTGAGCGTGTCCACGGGTCGTTCCTGGGTGTTGTCGTTGCTCAGGGCAGCACTCAGGCAGCCGGAGCGTTGACGTCGGCCGGCAGTGCAGCCTTGGCGACGGCGACGAGACCGGCGAAAGCCTCGGCGTCGGAGACGGCGAGCTCGGCGAGGATCTTGCGGTCCACCTCGACACCCGCGGCCTTGAGGCCCTGGATGAAGCGGTTGTAGGTGATGTCGTTGGCGCGGGCAGCAGCGTTGATGCGGCTGATCCACAGCTTGCGGAAATCACCCTTGCGGGCGCGACGGTCGCGGTAGGCGTAGGTCAGCGAGTGAAGCTGCTGCTCCTTGGCCTTGCGGTACAGGCGCGAGCGCTGTCCGCGGTAGCCCTTCGAGGCCTCGAGAATCGAACGACGCTTCTTCTGGGCGTTGACGGCCCTCTTCACGCGTGCCACTGGTTATGTCCTGTCAGAGTTCGGGGGACGAAAGGTCCGTCCCCGGGGTGGATCGGTCGGAGAGGCTCAGAGCCCGAGCATGCGCTTGACGCGCGGGGCGTCGGCGTCGGCGACGACGGCCTTGCCGTCGAGGCGACGCGTCACCCGCGAGGACTTGTGCTCGAGCAGGTGGCGGCGACCCGCCTTCTGGCGCAGGACCTTTCCGCTACCGGACACCTTGAATCGCTTCGCGGTGCCGCTGTGGGTCTTCGACTTGGGCATGGAGTCCTCAGTTCTTGTCGTGTGCGTACATCGGTGCTCACGACAGCACCGGATGTGCTGCCTGAGCGGGCTAGTTGCTCGGGGCGTCGCCGGTCTCGGGAGCCGGGGCGGACTCCGCGGACGGGGCGGCGGAGGCTGCCGGGCGCGGAGCGGACTTCGCCGGTGCCGCCTGCGCGGCTTCCTGCGCCTTCGCACGGGTCTTCGCACCCTTGTGCGGGGCCAGCACCATCGTCATGTTCCGGCCGTCCTGCTTCGGGGCGGTCTCGATGAACCCGAGTTCGGCGACATCGGCGCCGAGGCGCTGCAGCAACCGGAAACCGAGTTCGGGACGCGACTGCTCGCGACCACGGAACATGATGGTGACCTTGACCTTCGAACCGGCTTCGAGGAAGCGCACGACGTTGCGCTTCTTGGTCTCGTAGTCGTGGTCGTCGATCTTCGGGCGGAGCTTCTGCTCCTTGATCACGGTCTGCTGCTGGTTCTTGCGCGATTCGCGCGCCTTCTGCGCGGCTTCGTACTTGAACTTGCCGTAGTCCATGATCTTGCAGACCGGCGGCCGGGCGTCGGGGGCCACCTCGACGAGGTCGAGGTCGGCTTCGTATGCCAGGCGGAGGGCATCTTCAACACGCACGATTCCGACCTGTTCACCACCCGGTCCGACGAGTCGGACCTCGGGAACACGGATGCGTTCGTTGATGCGGGTCTCAGCGCTGATGGGGCCTCCTAAGTAGAGCGGTGTGGTCTGTCTGACCGCACCGCAGCACGTGGCCCGATTCCTCGACAAGAAAACCCCGCAGTGGTGCCGAGGCTCCACGCGGGGTCCGATACCGACCGGTCGACGGCACCCAGCTCACGCTGCGTGATCCGCACCGCCCGTGAAGGGCGGACATCCGTGGCACATGTACCCGGAGGACCGGACCCCTGAGCTGCATCGATGTGCCGCCAGAGGTGGGAGTCGGACTCCACTTTGCTGCCCACGGAAAGTGCACCGCGGGCGGTCGTGGGAACGAGTCTAACAAAAATGCATGTCTACGACGAATCGGCGCTGCTGTTGCTCACCCGCGCGGCCGGGGAGGAAGGGCACGACCCTATGCTCGACCCTATGACGGATGCTCCCGAGACCCCCGACCAGGACGCTGCGGCGCAGGATGTGCGCGACCTCGCCGACATCCCGGCTGTCGAGGTGATCAGCCGCGCCGCCGTGATGCTCATGAGCTCGGCGGCCGAGAAGCTCGGTCTCGCCGATCCGGATCCCGACACCAGCGAACGACGCGACCTCGACGAGGCCCGCCGGGTGATCACCGCCCTCGCCGGGCTGATCACCTCGTCGGTCGAGTATCTCGGCCCGCACGCGGGCCCGCTGCGCGAGGGCCTGCAGGCGCTGCAGCGAGCCTTCCGCGAGGCGTCCGCGGTGCCCGACGAGCCCGGCAAGGGCCCGGGCGAGAAGTACACCGGCCCGGTCTACTGAGTTCGGCGCCCGCCGACCACCCACCGGGTGGTCAGCGGGCGGCAGGGGGTTCGTCCCACGACCGCAGCCGCCGCAACAGCGAATCCTTCTTCCGCTGATGTTCGCTCATCCGGTGCAGCACGTCATCGAGGAAGCGCACGGCGAGATCGACGTGCGGCCCCTTGTTGAGCATCACGCATTCGGCGCGACCCGACGCCGCGGCATCGGTGATCTCGGCGCGGGACGGCCGGCCGGTGCGGGCGAGCCGGTCGAGCACCTGCGTCGCCCAGATCACCGGCACGTGCGCGGCCTCGCACACCCACAGGATCTCCTCCTGCACCTCGGCGAGGCGGCCGTAGCCCGCTTCCACGGCGAGGTCGCCACGCGCGATCATCACGCCGACCCGCGGCGAATACATGGCCGCGAACAGGACGGCAGGGAGATTCTCGAACCCCGAGACGGTCTCCACCTTCAAGATCACTCCGAGGTGCTCCCCTCCGAGTTCGGCGAGCCGGTCCTGCAGCAGTGTCACATCGTCGGCGGAGCGCACGAACGACAGGCTCACTGCATCGGCGTGATCCACGACGAACGGCAGATCCCGGAGATCGTCGTCGGTGAGTGCCGACAACTGCAGGTCGGTATCGGGCAGGTTGATGCCCTTCTCCGCACGAAGCTTGCTGCCCCCGAGGTCCGCATCGGTGATGCGCACCCGCAGAGCGTCGGGTCCGGCGCTCTCGACCACTCCCCCGATGCGGCCGTCGTCGAAGAAGATCCGATGACCGACACAGGTGTCCTCGAAGACCTGCGGCAGAGTGCATCCGATTCGAAGGGTTTCGGCATCGGGATCGGCCGGGGCCGTGTGCCGGTCGAGCACGAGCTCGTCGCCGATCCTCAATGTCATAGCACGACGGCGTGTGGGAAGGTTCCCGACCTCGGTGACGTCCTCCCCCACCCGCAGCGGCGTGCCGGGCACGAGATAGGCGGTGTCCGCGAGGTCGACCGTGACCGCCGATCCGGTGTCGACCACGACGAACACCCGCTTCGAGCCACGACTGTCGGCGAAGACGATCCGGTCGCCTCGACGTCGCCGGCCCAGCCACGCCGCATCGGTCACGGGAATCGCGGGTGGAGCGTCCGAAGCCGGCGCAACACCGTCGGCCGCCGGGTGCACCAGGCGCGCCTGCACGGGACGAACCGTGCGCCCCAAAGCATCCCGGGTCGGCTTGAGTTTCACCACGGCGGGCCCCGGAACGATTGCGCCGGTACGCAGTTTCGGTCCGGCCAGATCCATCGTCACCGTCACCCGCCGACCGTGGACACGCTCGGCACGCCGCACGTGGGCGATCATCCGCTCCCACGCGTCCGGATCGTCGTGGGCACAGTTGATCCGCACGAGTTCGGCACCGGCGGCGACCACCCCCGCGACGACCGCACCGTCGTCGGCCGCCTCGGACGGGAGCGTCACCATGATCCGGGTCCGCCGGTCCCCGGCGGCAGCGCCGAGCAGGGCCTCCGCGTTGCGTTCGAGCAGGCGCTCACCGTCGTCGAAGTCCACCGGAGGTGGAGGAGAAGGGTTCTCGGGCAGGTCGGCGAGACTCGCCACCGCATGGCACACCGCGTCGACAGAGGCGAGGACGTGCGCTTCGGCCCGACCGAGCGACGACAGTCCCCACGAGGCGAGATCATTCTGCAGCGAACGGATGTCGTTATGCCGCAACGCGACGTAGTGGGCGAGGTTCTCGGCCGAGCCGCGATGGACCGGATGTGCACGGGTCCATCGGTCGTCGGCGGCCGCTGCCGCGACGAGGCTCTCGCGCAGGTCGTCGAGCGAGCGGGCGATCGCAGACAGGTCGGTCACGAAATCCACGATAGGCCCGCCGGGTAGCGGGACTGTTACAGCAGATCGACGACCTACCGGCACCCGATCCGCCCCGGGGCTCGGGTGCCGGTCCGGCGATCAGCCGGCCGCCGCCACCTTCTTCCGAGAGGTCTTCGCCGCGGTCTTGGTGGATTTCGCCGTACCCGCTGCCGTGGCACTCGACTTCGTCGCAGCCGATTTCACAGCGCGCTTCCGCGCGGGAGCGGGGGTGGATTCGGCAGCCCGGCTGTCGAGGACCTCGGCGAGGAAACGACCGGTGTAGCTCTCCTCCACCGCGACCACATCTTCCGGCGTGCCCTGCGCGACCACGGTGCCGCCGCCCGAACCGCCTTCCGGCCCCATGTCGATGATCCAGTCGGCGGTCTTGATGACGTCGAGATTGTGCTCGATGACGATGACGGTGTTGCCCTTGTCGACCAGACCGTTGATGACTCCGAGCAGCTTGCGGATGTCGTCGAAGTGCAGGCCGGTGGTGGGTTCGTCGAGGATGTACGCGGTGCGGCCGTTGGAGCGCTTCTGCAGTTCGGCGGCGAGCTTGACGCGTTGCGCCTCACCACCGGACAGGGTGGTCGCCGGCTGGCCGAGACGGACGTATCCGAGGCCGACCTCCACCAGGGTGTTGAGATAGCGGTGGATGGAGGTGACCGGCTTGAAGAACTCGGCGGCCTCCTCGATCGACATGTCGAGCACCTCGGCGATCGTCTTGCCCTTGTAGTGCACCTCGAGCGTCTCGCGGTTGTAGCGGGCACCGTGGCACACCTCGCACGGCACATACACGTCGGGAAGGAAGTTCATCTCGATCTTCAACGTGCCGTCACCCGAGCACGCCTCGCACCGCCCGCCCTTGACGTTGAACGAGAACCGGCCCGGCTGGTAGCCGCGTACCTTCGCCTCGGTGGTGGAGGCGAACAGGGTGCGGATCTTGTCGAACACACCGGTGTAGGTCGCGGGATTCGACCGCGGCGTGCGGCCGATCGGCGACTGGTCGACCCGCACGAGCTTGTCGAGCTGGTCGAGTCCGTTGATGCGGGTGTGACGGCCCGGCACCTGCCGCGCGCCGTTGAGCTTGTTGGCCATCACGGTGGCGAGGATGTCATTGACGAGGGTGGACTTACCCGAACCGGAAACCCCGGTGACACAGGTGAGGACCCCGAGCGGGAAGGAGACGTCGATCTCCCGCAGGTTGTTCTCACGGGCTCCGACGACGGTGACCTGCCGCCCCTTCTCCACCTGCCTGCGAACGTCAGGGATCGCGATCTCCTCGCGTCCGGACAGATACGCGCCGGTGAGCGAGTCGGGGTTGTCGAGCAGTTCCTTGTAGGTGCCGCTGTGGACGACGTTCCCGCCGTGCTCACCCGCCCGCGGTCCGATGTCGACCACCCAGTCGGAGGCACGCACGGTGTCTTCGTCGTGTTCGACGACGATGAGTGTGTTGCCGAGATCGCGTAGACGCGTGAGGGTGTCGATGAGGCGACGATTGTCGCGCTGGTGCAGACCGATCGACGGTTCGTCGAGCACGTACAGCACGCCGACGAGACCGGAACCGATCTGTGTGGCGAGACGGATGCGCTGTGCTTCACCGCCGGACAGCGTGCCCGCGGCACGCGACAGGGTCAGGTAGTCGAGGCCGACATCGAGCAGAAAACCGAGGCGCGCCTGGATCTCCTTGAGGACCTGGCCGGCGATTGCCGCTTCCCGCGTGCCGAGGACGAGGCCGTCGAGGAAGCGGGCGCACTCGGCGATCGACAGATCGCTGACCTCGGCGATGGACATGGACCCGAACTCGCCCGCGGACACCGTCACGGCGAGGATCTCCGGGCGCAGCCGGGCGCCGTCGCAGGCCGGGCAGGGGATCTCCCGCATGTAACCCTCGTAACGCTCCTTGGCCTGGTCGGACTCGGACTGGTCGAGGCGGCGGTGCAGGAACGGCATGACGCCTTCGAACTCGGCGTAATACGAGCGCACGCGGCCGTAGCGATTCTTGTACCGCACGTGCACCTGCTCGGTGCTGCCTTCGAGCACGGCCTTGCGCACCTTGGCGGGCAGTTTCCGCCAGGGTGTGTCGATGTCGAAGCCCATGACGTCGGCCAGACCGGACAGCAACCGGCCGAAGTACTCGGCGCTCTGTCCCATCGACCACGGTGCGATCGCACCGTCGGCCAGGCTCAGATCGGGGTCGGGCACGACGAGGTCGGGGTCGACCTCCTTGCGCACGCCGAGGCCCGCGCATTCGGGACATGCGCCGTAGGGCGAGTTGAACGAGAACGACCGCGGTTCGAGTTCGTCGATGGACAGCGGATGCGCGTTGGGACACGCGAGGGTCTCGGAGAACCTGCGTTCGCGGTCGGGCGCATCCTCCTCGCGATCGACGAAGTCGAGCACGACGACGCCCTCGGCGAGCCGGAGCGCGGTCTCGATGGAATCTGTGAGGCGTTGCTGCGCACTGGCTTTGACGGCGAGTCGGTCGACGACGACCTCGATGTCGTGCTTCTCCTGCTTCTTCAGCTTCGGCGGATCGGACAGCGGGTACACGACGCCGTCGACGCGCACGCGGGAGTAGCCCTGAATGGTCAGCTGCTCGAACAGGTCGACGAACTCGCCCTTGCGGGTGCGGACGACGGGTGCGAGGACCTGGAATCGGGCGCCGGCCTCCATCTCGAGCACCTGATCGACGATCTGCTGCGGCGTCTGCCGGGAGATCTGCTCACCGCACACCGGGCAGTGCGGGGTACCGGCGCGCGCGTAGAGCAGACGGAGGTAGTCGTAGACCTCGGTGATCGTGCCGACGGTGGACCGCGGGTTGCGGTTGGTGGACTTCTGGTCGATCGACACCGCGGGCGAGAGGCCCTCGATGAAGTCGACGTCCGGCTTGTCCATCTGCCCGAGGAACTGGCGGGCGTAGGCCGACAGCGACTCGACGTAGCGGCGCTGGCCCTCGGCGAAGATGGTGTCGAACGCGAGGCTCGACTTGCCCGAACCCGACAATCCGGTGAAGACGATCAGACTGTCGCGCGGCAGATCCAGGTCGACACCACGCAGGTTGTGCTCCCGGGCTCCTCGCACGATCAGGCGGTCTGCCACGCCACATCCTTCCTGTAGACAAGGCCGGAGTTCGGCCCTCGACCATGGTAGGCGCGGGTACCGACACGTTCCGGGTGTGCGGATCCACGGGCACCACTGCGGTGGCTACTCGCGAACGGCGCCGCAACGGTAGTTTTGGCGCCATGACGCAGCAGCCCGTGATCATCGAGGACAGCTACACCGGCGACGTGACTCCCGGCGGACCCGCACAACGCCGAAGGATTCCCGGAGCGAGCATCGTCAAACTCGCCGTCGGGGAGATGAACAACAACACCTATCTCGTCACCGACGACGCGACCGGCAGTTCCGTGTTCATCGACGCCGCAAACGAACCCGAGCGTCTCGTGCAGTTCCTCCGCGACAACGCGCCGAAGCTCGAGCTGATCGTGACCACCCACCAGCACTGGGATCACTGGCAGGGCCTCGAGCAGGTCGCTGCGGCGACCGGTGTCCCCACGGCGGCGCACGAGCTCGACGCCGGCCCCCTGCCGGTGAAGCCGGACCGCATCCTGGCCGAGGGCGACAGCGTGCAGATCGGTGAGCTGAATCTCGAGGTGATCCACCTCGCAGGGCACACCCCGGGTTCGGTGGCGCTGGTCCTGACGGAACAGGGCACCGGCCGCACGCACATCTTCACCGGCGACTCGCTGTTCCCCGGCGGGGTCGGCAAGACGCCCGACGACGATGCCTTCCGCTCCCTGCTCGGCGACGTCGAGTCCAAGATCTTCGATCGGTTCGACGACGAGACGATCTTCTATCCCGGGCACGGCAAGGACTCGACCCTCGGCGCCGAGCGGCCACATCTCGGCGAGTGGCGCGAGCGCGGCTGGTGATCGGTCCCATATGGGACCGGCAATGTTAGGGACTACGTGGCCTCACAACCCAACGGCGATCTGCCACCCTTCACCCTGTGCTCGGACGTCGACGGGACGAGGTACGTCATCGTCGACCCTGCGGATGCGGACATGTCCGGATGGGCCGTCGAGCTGATGGACGTGAACGTCCGTTGGAGGGATACGACGGCCCTGACGTCCCTCTCGTCGTTCGAGCAGGACACCTGGTTCTCGACCGGTGAGGGGCACTGGAACGGCCTCGGTTACGGCCCACCAAAGACAGCGTGGTGTGCGATTGCAGACCACGGGGACAGGATCAGCGCTTGGATCGGGCCGGACGGCGCTCGGCACGAGCCGTAGCCTGCGACACCCAGCACACTGACACCCCGGCAGCTTGAGCAATGCGGACCGCGTCGCTCCCGCGGCCTCTGGAACGCTTCGGTCGGTGTTCCTGGCGAGCACGAACGCCTCGGGCGGTGACCGCCCGCACCTTCCGGTCGGGCCACTCGTTCAGATCGCGGCTCCAAACCGTGCTCAGGTTCAGCCGCTTCCACAGCAGCAGCGCGCCGACGTCACCCTTCCCGATCGACCCGTCCCGTTCGGCCCCAGCCGGGACCTCGAGCAGCACCTCGTCGTAGAAGCAGCCGCCCTCGACGCTGGGGTACTGCGCATGGACCGCGACGAGGGTGGTGACGATGTCCTGTTGACTTCCGGGTGCTGTCATATCGGAAGAAGACTACGCGGCCATGGACTTTCGTTAGCTGGCGTCAGCGCTTCGGGTCGGGAATGATCGCGCTATGCGCCTCCACCTACAGCTCGGTGAGAAGATCGCCCCGAAGGGACGAACGCTGACAGTTACCGACCTCGACGTAGTCACTTTGACGGAACTACGCCCCTTGCTGATCGGCATCGCCCTGTCCGGCGGCACCATCCACTATTCGGCCCTCATCAAGGCTTTGGAACTGCCTCATGCAACGAACGGACTGGGGCGCGTACTCGACCTGTTGTCCGAAGACTGCAGACGCCGCCGCGAGCCCTCGCTGGCTGCGCTCGTCGTCTCCCAGTCGACCGGCGAGGTGGGGTCAGCCTTCTGGGGCAATCCGAGTTCCGAACGTACGGACGTGTACCAGCACTGGCGCGACGTCATCAGTACCTGAACAGGTCGTTCTTCGCCCTGGCTTACCGCAAACGATCGGTGCAGCGCCCCACCGCTGACTCGCCTCCCACACCGACTCACGCCTTGTCGACGCAGCACCACGCCAACCCTCAAGTTTGCGGAGGATCTCCATCCGCATCGATCGAGAGACGTTCGAGCGCAACGCATCGGTGATCTTCTGAACCTGAAGCATCATGCCTGCGCCGTCCTGGGTGTCCTGCCGGGCGTCCAGCATCGTTTGCCGCCTGGTATCAGCGGTCATGTATTTCCCCAGGTTGAGGGGTTCGTCCGTCACGTAACTGAATTCCTCCAAGCCCTGTGCGAGGACGAGATCGCCAGCCGGGAAACGGCGGCGTTGGCTGTCGCGGCATGTCAGGCCGGGTACTCGATCTACTTCACCACCCTCGACGACCTGATCCGCAAGCTCAAAGCCGCCGATGCGGTCGGGCGGTTTCCCAAGCAGCTGGGCAGCCTGATGCGCCTGTCACTGCTGGTGATCGACGAAGTCGGCTACCTGCCACTCGACCGGGAGGAAGCCAACATGGGGCACCTCCCTGCACGCAGTGCTTGGGGGAGTCTTCCAGTTGATCAGCCGCCGATACGAGAAGGCGCGACGATCGTCACCAGCAACAAATCATTTACCGAGTGGGGCTCGGTCCTCGGCGACGATGTTCTCGCCACCGCCATCTTGGACCGACTGCTGCACCACTGCGACGTGCTGACCATCAACGGGCCCAGCGACCGACTCATGAGGTCGTACCCACAACGACAAATAACGACAAATGGTCGTACCCGGACAGTGTCTCGGCTGGGCTCCCGATCGACCGATTCATCCTGCAGCCGCGGTGAAAGAGTCACGGGCTCGAGATGAAGACCAGCGAGGAACTCCTCGTCGAGCTACCGCCCGCCTCAGTTCGGCGTTACTCGTTTCCCATTCAGTTGCGTGATCGACACCCGCCGCGGGCAACTTCCGGATCCACAACTGCGACACCGGCGTCGGGCTCGGCGTGAGGACCGGATCCGAGCAGCGAAAGTCACCGGGCTGCAGAATCTTCCGCTGCACGGTTTCGATCAGAATCGGATCCGGTGAGCGCTCGTCCAACTCGTGTGTGAGCCGGTTTGCGCGTTTCGGTCACCAAACGCCCGTCAGCGTGTATGGTCTGCCCCAATCGAGAGTCTTATTCTCGATAACGACTATCGCTCGTCTCACACTGAAGTACCGCCCTCTGGTCGTTCGACGGAGCGAGGAGACGCATGACCGAGATCGCAGCACCGCCGGTCAAGGGCAGCGTGGGCACATCCGTCCCGCGGGTCGAGGACCTGCGATTGGTGACCGGAGCCGGGACATTCGTCGACGATGTCACCCGCCCCGGCATGGTCCACGCCTGTTTCGTGCGCAGCCCGTTCCCCCGCGCACGCATCGTCGACATCGACATCTCGGCCGCCGTGGAACTCGACGGAGTCGTCGCCGTGTACACCGCGGCCGAACTCGGGCCCGTCGCGCACCAGATCTCGTATGCGCTGGACATGCCCGGTCTGCCTCCCGTGCCCCGGCCCCCTCTGGCCGAGGAAGAGGTTCGATTCGTGGGCGACCCGGTCGCGATGGTGATCGCCTGCGACCGGTACGTAGCCGAGGATGCCGCCGAACTGGTCGATGTCGACTACGAACCGCTCGACGCGGTGGTGGACTACACCACCGCCGACTCGTCTCCTCACCTGGTCCACGCCGGTTTCGCGGGCAACTCGGCGGGCGAGATGGCCGGTCGCCCGGCATCGGATCTCGATCCGATCTTCGCGTCCGCCCCGCACGTCGTGGAGCAGACCATCTTCCAGCAGGCCTACATTCCCGCGCCGCTGGAGACCCGCGGGGTGATCGCGGAATGGTCTGCCTCGTCTCGGGAGATGACCGTGTGGATCTCGACGCAGTCACCCCACGAGGTGCGAGGCTTCTGTTCCAGGCTTCTCGGGATCGACGAGCATCAGGTGCGTGTGATCGCCCGCGATACCGGCGGTGGATTCGGGCTCAAGGTGGCACCACTGCGGGAAGAGATCTGCGTGCAACTCGCCGCCCGCAAGCTCGGACGCGCCGTCAAATGGATCGAGGACCGTCAGGAGAATCTGATGGCCTCGGGCATGGCGCGCCACGAACACGCCGATGCCCGAATGGCTTTCGATTCCGAGGGCAGGATACTGGCGGCCGGGATCGACCATGTGCAGAACGTCGGCGCGTATCCGACACCCTCACCGATCACCGCGGGCGTGGTGGTCGGCCTGTTGTTCCCCGGCCCGTACCGGATCACCGAGGCGTCGTTCAGTTCGAAGTTCCTGTACTCCAATACCGTCGGACGCCTCGCCTATCGCGGCCCGTGGCAGTTCGAATCGGTCGCCCGCGAACTCCTCCTCGACCGGGCAGCCCGTCGAATCGGCATCGACCCCATCGAACTTCGCCGTCGCAACATGCTGCGGCGGGACGAACTGCCGCTGATGAACCCGAACGGTATGCCGCACGACCACGTCTCCCCGCTGGAGACCCTCGAGCAGACCGTCGAGATGCTCGGCTACGACGACTTCCGCGCCGAGCAGCGCCGCGCCCTGGAGCAGGGTCGCTACATCGGCGTCGGAACGTGCACCTATCTGGAACCGACGACAGGCAGTACCGCATTCCACAGCACCGAAGGTGCGACCATCCGGATCGAACCGTCCGGCAAGGTCAACGTGTACGTAGCCGGTGGCTCGGCCGGCAACAGCCTCGAGACCACCGTCGTGCAGTTGACCGCGGACGCGCTCGGCGTGCCGCTCGCCGACGTCCGCACGATCCAGGGCGACACCTCGATCACGCCGTTCGGCGGCGGTACCGGCGGCAGCCGATCGGGTTCGATGACCGCGGGGGCGATCGCGGAAACCGCGTCCGTCCTGCTGGAACGGATCGTGGCGATCGCCGCGCACCGCCTGGATGTTCCCTCCGAGGAGATCGTCTTCGCCGACGGTGCCGCGACGGTCCGGGACGATCCCGGGACCCGGCTGACGCTCGCCGAAATCGCCGATATCGCCTACTTCCAAGGCGATGGTCTCCCGCCGGGGATCCCGTCGGGTCTCGAGGCGAGCGGTCGCTACCGCACCCCCCACATGTCGATCTGGGCGAATGCGACGCACCTGTGCACATGCGAGGTGGACATCGACACCGGGAAGGTGACCCTGCTGCGGTACATCGTCAGCGAGGACTGCGGCGCGATGATCAATCCGAGCGTCGTCGAAGGTCAGATCTGCGGTGGCACCGTGCAGGGAATCGGCGGGGCCCTCTACGAACACCAGGCCTACGACGACGCCGGAAACCCCATCGCCACGACCTTCATGGATTACCTGCTCCCCACCGCGACCGAGGCACCGACCATCGAGATCGGTCACGTCGAGACCCCGAGCCCCGGACCGGGCAATTTCAAGGGTGTCGGAGAGGGCGGCGCGATCGGCTCGACCCCGGCCGTGCTCAACGCGGTCGCGGACGCATTGAGCCCATTCGGTGTCGAGATCTCCCATCTACCGCTCTCACCGGCCAGGATCGTCTCGATGATCGATCGGGCCCGCGCCGACAGCACGGAGGCCCTGTGAAACCCGCGGCATTCGAGTACCACGCCCCGCACACCCCTGCCGAAGCAGTCGACCTCGTCTCCCGTTTCGGTGACGAAGCGAAGTTCATCGCCGGAGGGCAGAGCCTGATGCCGCTGCTGAACCTCCGGCTCGCGGCGTTCGAGCATCTCGTCGACCTTCGTCGACTCACCGAGTTGCAAGGTGTCCGTTCGGACGCGATCGCCGTGCAAATCGGGGCGACGACCACCCACGCCACGGTCGGCCGGGATGCCGACATCCGGAGGCTCGTGCCTCTCCTCGCGCGCGCCACCCCGCTGATCGGCCATTTCCAGATCCGTAATCGCGGAACCCTGGGCGGATCCCTTGCGCATGCCGACGCTGCCGCCGAGTATCCGGCAGTCGCGATGACGCTGGACGCCACGATCGGCACCCTGTCCCCCCGCGGACGGCGCAGCATCGCCGCATCCGATTTCTTCCGCGGCACATGGACCACCGCCTTGGATCCTGACGAGCTCCTCACCGACATCACCTTCCCCGCCCTGCACGGACGGTGGGGTTTCGCGATCGAGGAATTCACCCGCCGCAGCGGAGATTTCGCGATCGCCGGAGCCGCGGTCGCAGTGCATCTCGACGACGACGCACGGATCGAACGGTGCGCGATCACCGTCTTCGGTCTGTCACCCGCACCGATACGGGCCCGTGCGGTGGAATCCGACCTGGTCGGCCGCACCGCTGCCGAGACCGACGCAACCGATCTCGGTGTCGCGGTGACCGCCCCGCTCGACACGGTGCCGTCGGACATCCACGGCACCGCCGACTATCGACGACGAGTCGGTGCCGTGATAGTCGCTCGCGCATGGGCGCGAGCGTTGAAGGAGGCTCTGTGACCGACATCGACATTCGAGTTCGCATCAACGGCTCGAGTCGGACCGACCGAGTACCACCTCGCCTCACCCTGGCCGATTACCTTCGTGATCGCTGCGGACTGACCGGGACGCATCTGGGATGCGAACACGGGGTCTGCGGGTCGTGCACGGTACTGCTCGACGGGGAGGCCGTGCGGGCGTGCCTCGTGTTCGCCGTCCAGGCCGACGGATCAGAACTGACGACGGTCGAAGGAATCGCCGGGCCGGACGGAGAACTGTCCCCGGTCCAGGCGGCGTTTCGCGACCATCACGGTCTGCAGTGCGGCTTCTGCACGCCGGGATTCATCGTGTCCGCCACCGCCTTCCTGCGCGACAACCCCGATCCCAGCGACGACGACATTCGCGACGCGCTCTCCGGCAATCTGTGCCGGTGCACGGGTTATCAGGGCATCATCCGTGCCGTGCGCGCAGCGGCAGGATCGTGGACCGATCGCGATCGGTGACAGCCGACCGACACCGCATGCTCGCCGAGACCGCCGCGGAGCGGCACATTCCGATTCCGATCCCGAACAGCTACACCCAAGTACCAGAGGAGCAACCGTGACGATCGACGAATCCGCCCGCGACCGGGATCGCGAGAGGAACCGCTACCACTTCGATCGGCACGCCCCCGGATACCGCGACCGTTTCGAGGAGATCACTCACGAACTCCACGCCCGGTGCCCGCTGGCGTGGACCGACACCTACGACGGGCACTGGGTCGCGAGTGGAGCCGACGTCGTATTCGATCTCGCCCGAAGTCCGCACGTGTCCAACGACCACGATGTCCACGGCCAACGCCGTGGATACAAGGGCATCTCGATTCCCACCGCACGGCGCGCCGCGATGGTGCGTGGCGGCATCCTCGAGATGGACGATCCCGAGCATCGCATCTACCGGGCCGTCCTCAACCCGTACCTCTCCCCTGCCGCGGTGCGGCGGTGGGAGCCGTTCATCGACGAAATCGTCCGCGCCGCACTCGACGAGAAGATCGAGGACGGCCGTATCGACTTCGTCGACGACCTCGCCAACATCGTGCCCGCAGTTCTCACCCTCGCCATGCTCGGTATCCCTGTCGCCCGCTGGGCGACGTACAGCGAGCCCGTTCACGCGTCGGTCTACACCCCCGAGGACTCGCCGGACATGGAGCGTGTCGCTGCCATGCACCGCGAGATGGGTATCGACCTGCTCACCAATCTCGTCGAGATCAAGGAGAATCCGCGTCCGGGTCTCGTCCACGCGCTCACCGAGCTGCGCATCGATGGTGAACCCGCGCCGGACATGGAACTGCTCGGCATGCTCGGTCTGCTCATCGGTGGCGGCTTCGATACCACCACGGCACTCACGGCCCGCTCGCTCGAATGGCTCTCTCGACACCCGGACCAGCGTGAACTGCTCAGCCGCGAACGCAGCACTCTCCTCGATCCCGCCACCGAGGAGTTCCTCCGCTACTTCACGCCGGCGGCAGGCGACGGACGCACCGTCTCCGAGGACTGTGAGGTAGCCGGAACTCGGCTCGAGGAAGGTGACCGCCTCTGGCTGTCGTGGGCGATGGCCAACCGCGACCCCGCGATCTTCCCCGAGCCCGACGACGTCGTCCTCGATCGAAAGGGGAACCGGCACTTCAGCTTCGGTCTCGGAGTTCACCGCTGTGTCGGTTCGAACGTCGCGCGCACCGTCTTCAAATCGATGCTCACCGCAGTACTGGACCGCATGCCGGACTTCCGGTGCGACCCGGAAGGAACCGTCCATTACGACACGATCGGCGTGATCCAGGGCATGCGCAAGCTTCCGGCGACCTTCACCCCCGGACCCCGCCTGGGCCCCGGCCTCGACGCCACCCTCACCAGGCTCCAACGCATCTGCGACGAACAGGGACTCGCGGCACCCGTGACCGTACGGCCCGAGGCCGCCGTGGTGGATTGAGCCTGCGCGTCAGTCGGGTGACCCCTCCCCACTCGGATCGGCGTCGCCGCTCACCTCGTCGCCCGGTTCACCCTCCGCCATGTCCGCGAAAGCCGTCCCGGAGACCATCCCGTTCGTGCCCGGCACGACCGCGGTCGGCCGCGCGCCCGGTTCGTACATCCGGTCGATCTCCTCGGCCCGCTCCTGAGCACGTCGCTTCGATTCGTCGTCGAGTTGCTCCTCGCCTGCCGACTCCTCGGTCTCACTCATGTCGGTCCCCCTTCCCCCACGCGGTACGGACCCCGCACGGGCTGGCCCGGATGTGACGCTTCCAGAGTGCCCCCGATCGTGGCCCCGAAAGGGCCGAACGGTCATCGAAGTCGGCCGGAACCGATGTTCGCCGGAACGATCCTCGTCGGCCGTGTCGCGAGTAGGCTCGATCTCCATGACGAGCTCCCTCGGTCGGGCACGCAGGCGGTGACACCGTGGCGGAACTCGTACTGGGGCCCGTGCTCCGGCATATCGGCGACACGGACGCCACGATCTGGGTCGAGACGTCCGAGCCCTGCACGGTGCAGGTGCTCGGCAACTCGGAGCCGACGTGGACCGTCGCAGGGCATCACTACGCACTCGTCGTCGTCCGGGATCTGGAACCGGGATCGGCGACTCCCTACGAGGTGCACGCGGACGGGCGGGTCGTCTGGCCTGCGGCCGGCGAGGCGCCCTCACTGATCCGAACCTCGGGAGGAGCCGGCGACAGCTTCACCCTCGCGTTCGGTTCGTGCCGCGTGGCGACGACATCCGAAGGGGAGCCGCCGTCGCACGACCTCGGGACTGACGCCCTGGTCGCGTACGCGCAGCGCATGCGTGCTCTCCCTGCCGACGAATGGCCCGATGCCCTGCTGCTGCTCGGCGACCAGGTATACGCCGACGAGTTGTCCCCCGAGATGGAACGGCGGGTCGCCGAGCGACACGATCTGTCGGAGCCGCCGGGCGCGCAGGTCCGGAATTTCGAGGAGTACACCTGGCTGTACGCCCAGTCGTGGGCGGAGCGCGATGTGCGGTGGTTGCTGGCGAATGTGCCGACCTCGATGATCTTCGACGATCACGACGTGCACGACGACTGGAACACGTCGTACTCGTGGCGCGCCGAGATGGAGGCATCCGAGTGGTGGGAGGAACGGATCGTCGGGGCGTTGGCTTCCTACTGGATCTACCAGCACCTCGGGAACCTCTCGCCCGAAGAACTCGCCGGCGATGCGCTCTACGACCGGGTTCGCAGGTGCGCCGGTGACGCCGAGCCGATCCTTCGCGATTTCGCGTCCGGCGCCGACGAGGAAGCGGACGGAGCACCGGGCGCGCGGTGGTCCTACCGTCGCGATTTCGGGTCGGTGCGTCTGCTCGTGATCGATTCACGATGCGGCCGGGTGCTCGAACCCGACCGGCGGGACATGGTCTCCGACCCCGAGTTCGACTGGATCGAGGAGCAAACCGACGGCGACTACGACCATCTGCTGATCGGCACGTCACTGCCCTGGCTGCTCCCTCGCGCGATGCACGACATCGAAGCGTGGGACGAGAAGCTGGCCTCCGGTGCCCGCGGGAATCGACCTTCGCGGTGGGCCGAGAAACTCCGCCGCGCTGCGGATCTCGAACACTGGTCGGCCTTCCGCAACTCGTTCGAACGCCTCGCACGGTTGCTGGCCGACGTCGCCGGCGGACGTCGCGCGAGCGTGTCCGGCCGCGCGCCGGCGACGATATGTGTGCTCTCGGGCGACGTGCATCATGCGTACGTCGCCCGTGTCCAGTTCGAGGCGCCGACCGATACCGAGGTCTATCAGCTGACGTGCTCTCCGCTGCACAATCATGTTCCCGCAGCGATCCGGGTCGCCTTCCGTGCCGCGTGGAGTCGCGCGGCGGAGCGTTGCGTGCGGCTGATACTGGGTCGCGTGACGGCGGTTCCGCCGGCGTCGTTCTCGTGGACGAGATCTGCGGGCCCGAGTTTCGGGAATCAGATCGCTACTCTGCGCACGCAGGGTCGCCGCGCACATCTGACGATCGAAAGGTCTGTGGACGGGCCGGGAACGCGCTTGTTCGAGACCGTGGCGGATCTTTCACTGACAGGCGAGACGCAATCACCCGAGATCCCCCCGGCTCATGCGAATGTTCGCCCTTCGGGGTGATAGGCGGGGGGCAGGGAGTTCACGTCCTGTTCCGTATTTCACTGATTTCCGTATTGTTCGAAAACTCGGCCCAGGCTCCCGGTGTTCCGCTTCGTGCATATTCCCGTGACGGCCGGGGTACCTGTGTCAGGGTTTGGAAACGCACCCGACCACGGGAGGAACACATGCTCGTCCGGAGAATCGCGCGGCCCATGCTCGCGTCCATCTTCATCGCCGGGGGTATCGATGCCCTGCGGAAGCCCGAGCCGAAGGCCGGGGCCGCGCAGCCCGGGCTCGATCAGGCGGTGAACGCTCTGCCTGCCTCGGTCACCGACCGGCTGCCCAGCAATCCCGAGACTCTCGTGCAGATCAACGCCGCCGTCCAGATCGGCGCAGGCACCATGTTCGCTCTCGGCAAGGCCCCTCGACTCTCCGCTCTCGCCCTGATCGGCAGCCTCGTGCCGACCACGCTTGCGGGCCACGACTTCTGGAATGCCGAGGATCCGGCGACTCGCGCGCAGCAACGCACCCAGCTCATCAAGAACGTGAGCCTGGCCGGTGGGTTGCTTCTCGCCGCCGTGGACACGGAGGGCAAGCCGTCACTCGGCTGGCGCGGCCGTCGCGCGGCGCGTGCCGCACAGAAGTCGGTTGCAGCTGCCCTGCCGGGCGGATCCTCGGACAGCCACGCGGCAGAGACACTGCACACCGTCGCCGAACGCGTCAAGGCGCTCACCGACGAAGCCGGCGAGCAGGGCGGTCATCTCCTCGGCATCGCCAAGGAACGTGCGCCGGAACTGGCAGAGGCTGCGCGCGAACGCGGCACCGGTCTGCTCGAGGTGGCACGCGACCGCGCCCCGGTCCTGACGGAGCGGGCACGTGATCGCAGCGCCGAAATCCTCGGTGTCGCGCGCGAGCGCGCTCCCGAACTGGCCGAGGGCGCCCGCGAGCGGGGGACCGAACTGCTCGGGCTCGCACGCGAACGTACCCCCGAACTCGCCGAGGTTGCCCGTAAGCGCGGCTCGAAGCTGTGGGACACGACGGTCGATCGCAGCGCCGAGTGGGCGAAGCTCGCCGAAGACCAGTCCGCCGTCCTGAACGGCCGAGCGCATGTCGCGGCGGAGAAGGCCCTCCTGCGTGCCGAAGCGGCGCGTAAGCAGGCTGCGAAGGCGGAGAAGAAGCTCGCGAAGAATTTGAAGAGCCTCGAGAAGAAGTAGAAGTATTCGAGTACTGCTCAGCGCTGCGGGCGTGCGACCTGGTCGCACGCCCGCAGCGCTGTGAACAGGACTTCTGTCCGTTTCCGCTCCCCAACGACTAGACTTCTCGGGCACTTTCGTCGACGCGTCATCCCCCGGCGCGGATCGATGTTCGTCCTGTCTATCCCGAGGAGTCCCTGTGCCGGTTGATGGCGCGTCCCATCCGGAGCTCGATCACGAGCAGTCCTACGTGTCGATGCTCTACACGCACCTCGACGGGCTGCGCGACTACGCCCGGACCCGGCTGACCCGCGTCCTGAAGGAGACAGGCGGTACCCCTCAGGCGCGCAGTGAGCGCGAGTCGTTCACGCAGATGTACACCGAGGACATCGCGAAGTACGACGCCGCGGAGCACGGTCTGTGCTTCGGCCGCATCGACGTCCGGGTCGACGAGTCCGATCCTGACGGACCGGTCCCCGGCGAGGCCGGTGAGGAGACGCGGTACATCGGCAGGATCGGCATCCTCGACGAGGAGAACGACTACGAGTCGCTGCTGCTCGACTGGCGGGCTCCGCAGGCTCGCCCGTTCTATCTCGCCACCCCCGCCGCCCCGGACGGCGTCGTCCTGCGACGACACATCCGCAGCCGCTCCCGTACCGTCACCGCCCTGCACGACGAGTATCTCGACCTCGATGCCGCCCTCGAACATGCCGATACGCAAGCGTCCGGTGGTGTCGCCGGGGAGTCGGCGCTGCTCGCGGCCCTCAATGCCGCGCGTACCGGGCAGATGCACGACATCGTCGCGACGATCCAGGCCGAACAGGACACCGTCATCCGATCCGAGCATCGCAGCGTGCTCGTCGTCCAAGGCGGCCCGGGCACCGGCAAGACGGCCGTCGCGCTGCACCGCGCGGCCTATCTGCTCTACACCTACCGCAAGCAGCTGGCCAAGAGCGGTGTGCTCATCGTGGGCCCGAACACCCGTTTCCTCGATTACATCGGTCAGGTGCTGCCCTCGCTCGGCGAGACGGGGGTGCTGCTGTCCACCGTCGGCGACCTGTATCCCGGGGTGACACCGACCGTCGAGGACAGCCCGGAGGCCGGCGAACTCAAAGGCTCCCTGGACATGGTGAAGGTGCTCGAGAAGGCGGTCCGCGACCGGCAGGAGGTACCCCGCTCCCCCGTGCGTCTGAGCTTCGACACCTACGCGCTCACACTCGACCGCAAGATCGTCACCCGCGCGCGCGGGCGTGCCCGCTCGTCCCGACGGCCGCACAATCTGGCGCGCCCCATCTTCGTGAGCGGAGTCATCGACGCACTGGCCGACCAGCTCGCCGGGATCATCGGCTCGAATCCACTCGGTGGGGCAAATCTGTTGAGCAGAGAGGATATCCACGACATACGGTCGGAGATGCGTGCCGATCCCGAGATCGTCGCCGCGATCGACGCTCTGTGGCCGGAACTGTCTCCGCAGCAGGTCCTGTCGGATCTGCTCGCCTCCCGGGAGCGGATCGCATCGGCGGCACCGGCACTGTCCGACGAACAGATCGAGGCGCTGCACCGGCCCGGCACGCCGGGGAGTTTCAGCGCAGCGGACGCTCCGCTGCTCGACGAACTCGCCGAACTGCTCGGCGTCGACGACGCCGCCGAACGCGAGCGCGCAAAACGACGCTGGCGCAAGCAGATCGCCGACGCACAGGGGGCGCTCGACATCCTCACCGGTTCGGCGCCGCAGGATCTCGAGGACGATCTGGATCCGGAACTTCTCATGGCATACGACCTCATCGATGCCACCCAGCTGGCCGAGCGTCAGAGCCACCGCCGCCACGAGACGACGGCGGAGCGCGCCGCCGGCGACCGCACGTGGACCTATGGTCACGTGATCGTCGACGAGGCGCAGGAATTGTCCGCGATGGCGTGGCGAACGATCATGCGCCGCATCCCGAACCGTTGGATGACCCTCGTAGGAGACACCGCGCAGACCGGTGATCCGGCGGGAACGGAGTCGTGGCAGCAGATCCTCGAGCCATACGTCGCGAACCGGTGGAAGAAGACCGAGCTGACGGTGAACTACCGCACTCCGGCCGAGATCATGCGGATCGCGCATGCGGTGCTCGCGGAGATCGACCCCGGTCAGATGCCTCCGCAGTCGGTCCGCGACTCCGGTTTCGAACCGTGGGCGCAGCGCGTCGACCCGGACGCCGTACTCGCGACGGTGCGGGCCGCGCTCGATGCCGAGACCGGTCCGGGCACGACGGCAGTCCTCGCCCCCGCGCGGCTCGCGGCGGCCTGGGAGCATCTGGCGTCCGAGTCGGTCACGGTCGCGACCGTCAAGGAGGTCAAGGGCCTCGAGTTCGACGCGGTCCTGCTCGTCGAGCCTGCGGAGATCCTCGCGGATTCGTCGCGGGGCCTCAACGACCTGTATGTGGCGTTGACTCGTGCCACGCAGCGGCTGGGCGTGGTGCATTCGGCGCCGCTTCCGCATGTGCTCTCGGGGCTCGCGTCGGCGACACACTGCTGAGGCCGGCCACGCCCGGTCTTCGGGGCGGTACCTTCCTTCCGGGCGTTACGCATCCGCGGAGGGGACGAGCAGTGGCCGATCGGGCAGAGAGAAGCCGGGCACGCGCCGTGCTGTCCGCATGGATCGTCGCGGTGGCCGGGGCCGTTCCGGTCGCCGCGTGCGGATCGGCCGCACCGACGACGCCGGACGCGGCGGATGCTGCGATCTCCACTGCGCCTACGACGGACCTGCCGACCCCACCCGACGCGCGCTTCCTGCGCGTCAAGGAGGCCTTGGATTCGGCCGGTCTGGTCGCCGACGTGAACGACGACACGGTACTTGCGGTGGTGCGAGGTGTGTGCGACCAATTGGCCACGGGGGTGCCGGAGCCGGACGTGCTCGCCACGCTTCGGCCGATCGCGGCGTACGCCGCGGCGGCTTCGGGTACGCAGATGTCGGCGGACGATGCCGCCCTGCGCTATCTCGAGACCACCCGCGAGACGTACTGCTGATCTCTCAGCGGACCGTGTGTACCACCAGCACGTCGCAGAGCGCCTTCCGGGCCACGTCCGACGGCACGGAGCCGAGCAGGCGACCGGTGAGCGTGTTCAGTCCGCGATTACCGATGACGATGAGATCGGCATCGACTTCTTCGACCAGCGTGAGAAGCGAGTCGACAGGTGCACCGACGATGGGGCGTTCGGTGATCTTGTGCGCGCCGGCCACTATCGCCTTTTCGCGTGCGGTGCGCAGGATTTCGTAGGTCGGCGCCGACCCGGTGACCTGGTACGCCTCGTCGCGCAGCACATCGGCGGCCTGCGCGGTCTCCTTGGGATCGGCCGGATAATAGGCACAGGCGATCACCAGTTGGGCGCCGGCGTCCCCGGCCAGAGCAGCTGCCTTCTCCACGGCCCGATACGACGATTCGGAACCGTCGGTTCCGACGACTATGGTCCGGTAGGCGCTCATTCATCCTCCATCGAGTGTGTGGTCCATCGACGCGAGCCGCCGATGCCGCCACGGAGGATACCCGCGCTCCCCCGCCCTACGCTGCGTCGACAGTAGCTGGATCGACACTAGCGGGACGGACGCCCTCGGTGTGACTTTCGGGTCTCATCCCACGACCGGGCCGGATCACCGTGCGTCACCGTAGCGGGGGCCGAACAGCCCGTCGGGTAGAACACCGGAGTCGACGAATGTGTCTCGCCACGGCAACGCGAGGTCGAGGAGCCGTTCCAGACCGTCTTCGCCGAGCTCCCGCCACGGCGCGACGGCAAGGTCGTCGGTCAGATCCTCGACGAGTTCACGCACCTCGAAACCCTCGCCGGTGAGTTCTCCGCGCCGATCGAGCAGTCCGCGCTGACGCAGGCCCGCCTCCGCGGCCGCCCACTCGTCCTTCGTCCACCCGCGGAGTCTGCGCGCCGGTTCGGGGGCGAAGCCGATTCCGGTCGCCGTGTGGGTGACGAGTGCTTCGAGACCCGACAGCCCCGCCGTCTGGAGGGCGGCGATGTGCCCGTCACCGCGGTACTCCCGCAGCAGCGTCAGTGCGTGCCACAGCTGCAGGTGGGCAGGTTCGGGCCAGGGCAGGTCCGCGTGCGCCGCGTAGAGCGGCCGCCCCTCCGGTCCTGGAATCGCGCGAGCAGCGCGGGCGGCGAGGGCGGCGGCCTCGGCCATCTCGGCCGAATCCAGAGCCTCCTGTCCGAGCACTCGCCGGTAGGCGGCGTCCACTCCACGCAACCGCGCGGCGGTGATCGACTCCGGGTCGGCGACCGCCCAGACCTCCGGGACCGCGGATTCGATCACACGAGGGGCGAAGTTGTAGAACAGCGCGGTCACCACGCCTGCACCCACGGCACCTACCGCCGCGGAGCGCGAGCTCACGTACTGCGGCACCGGCTCGGTGACACCGAGCGTTGTGAGCTCGCCGGCGATCTCCGGGGCGAAATAGGCGACCGAGTGCAGCAGTTCCATCGAGCGGGCGGAACGCCCGGCCTGTGAGGGCTCCATGCCCGGGAGCCTACCGACACGACCGGCGGCGCCCGTCTTCCGCTACTTCAGTCCTGCCGCATCCATGCCGCGCAGTTCCTTCTTCAGATCGGAGATCTCGTCGCGCAACCGTGCTGCGAGCTCGAACTGCAGGTCGCGCGCTGCCTGCATCATCTGATCGGTGAGCTGCTGAACGAGGTCGGCAAGTTCGGCACGCGGCATCGAGGAGGTGTCGCGGCCTTCGACGACGCCCGAGCTGACCGCTCGCCCGGACTCGCCCTGGGCACGACGGCCACGCGATGCGTTGCGTCCGGAACCGCCCACTTCGACGACCTCGGTGTCCTCGGCCTCCTGGTAGACCTGATCGAGGATGTCGGCGATCTTCTTGCGCAGCGGTTTCGGATCGAGACCGTGTTCCTTGTTGTAGGCGATCTGCTTCTCGCGGCGCCGTTCGGTCTCCTCGATCGCCCGCGCCATCGAATCTGTGACCTTGTCGGCATACATGTGGACTTCGCCCGAGACGTTGCGGGCCGCACGGCCGATGGTCTGGATCAGCGATGTCGTCGAGCGCAGGAAACCTTCCTTGTCGGCGTCGAGGATCGCCACGAGCGAGACCTCCGGCAGGTCGAGACCCTCGCGGAGCAGGTTGATGCCGACGAGCACGTCGTACTCGCCGAGCCGGAGCTGGCGCAGCAGTTCGACGCGGCGCAAGGTGTCGATGTCGGAGTGCAGATAACGCACCCGGATGCCGAGTTCGAGCAGATAGTCGGTGAGATCCTCGGACATCTTCTTGGTGAGCGTGGTGACGAGCACGCGTTCGTCGCGTTCGGCGCGTTCGCGGATCTCGTGCACGAGATCGTCGATCTGCCCCTTGGTGGGCTTGACCACGACCTTCGGATCGACGAGACCGGTGGGCCGGATGACCTGCTCGACGAACTCGCCGCCGGTCTGCCCGAGCTCGTACGGGCCGGGTGTGGCCGACAGGTACACCGTCTGACCGATGCGCGCGGCGAACTCCTCCCAGGTCAGTGGGCGGTTGTCGACCGCAGACGGCAGCCGGAACCCGAAGTCGACGAGGTTGCGCTTGCGCGACATGTCGCCCTCGTACATCGCGCCGATCTGCGGCACGGTCACGTGCGACTCGTCGATGACCAGAAGGAAATCCTCCGGGAAGTAGTCGATGAGCGTCGCCGGGGCGGAACCGGCCGCACGGCCGTCGATATGACGGGAGTAGTTCTCGATGCCGGAGCAGAAGCCCACCTGCCGGATCATCTCGATGTCGTACTGGGTGCGCATGCGCAGCCGCTGCGCCTCGAGCAGTTTGCCGCGGTTCTCGAGATCAGCCAGGCGCTCCTCGAGTTCGGTCTCGATGTCCTTGACCGCCCGTTCCATGCGCTCCGGGCCGGCGACGTAGTGGGTGGCCGGGAAGATCCGCAGGGAGTCGACCTTGCGCACGACGTCGCCGGTGAGGGGATGGAGATAGTACAGAGCGTCGATCTCGTCGCCGAAGAACTCGATCCGTACCGCGAGTTCCTCGTAGGCGGGGATGATGTCGACAGTGTCGCCCTTGACACGGAAGGACCCGCGGGTGAAGGCCGTGTCGTTGCGGGTGTACTGGACGTCGACGAGCAGGCGCAAGAGCGCGTCGCGGGGAACCTCGACGCCGACTTCGAGCTGGATCGACCGGTCGAGATAGGACTGCGGGGTGCCGAGACCGTAGATGCACGACACCGATGCGACCACGACGACGTCACGACGGGACAGCAGCGCGGAGGTCGCCGAGTGCCGGAGACGCTCGACGTCGTCGTTGATCGACGAGTCCTTCTCGATGTAGGTGTCGGTCTGCGCGATGTACGCTTCCGGCTGGTAGTAGTCGTAATACGACACGAAGTATTCGACCGCATTGTGCGGCAGCATCTCTCGCAGCTCGTTCGCGAGCTGTGCGGCGAGAGTCTTGTTGGGCGCCATCACGAGGGTGGGTCGCTGGACGCGCTCGATGAGCCAGGCGGTGGTGGCGGACTTGCCGGTACCGGTGGCACCGAGCAGCACGACGTCCTTCTCCCCCGCCTTCAAGCGGCGTTCGAGTTCGTCGATGGCGGCCGGTTGATCGCCGGCCGGCTCGTACTCGCTGACGACCTCGAAGCGGGCCTCGGTGCGCTCGATCTCGCCCACCGGCCGGAACTCGGAGTGGGCGACGACGGGATGTTCACTTGCGAACGCCATGAGAACCAGAGTAGGCGCTCGCACCGACACGCCGCCCCGGGCACAGCCGCGAGAATGCCGCTGCCACGGATGCGACCGGGCCGCTAGCGTGCATCTCGTGTCCACGACCCCGCATCCGGTGAAGACCGAGACATTCGACGTCCCCGCGAAGACCAACACCGACCCGAAAGGCTTCGTGCGTGCGGTCGACGAGTATCGCGTCGAGGAGTGGGGCCTGTACATGGCCCGTTCTTCGGACCACCCGAAGTTCCACTATCTCGAATCCTGGTTGCTGCCGCAGTTGCGGCTGCGGGCCTCGATCTTCCACTTCACTCCGGGTAACGAACGGGATCAGGACCGCTATGTCGACGTGGGCGAGTTCCGGCGCGACGGGCAGGTGTGGCATTCGTACGATCACTATCTCGATCTGATCGTCCGCACCGGTCGCGACACCGCCGTCGAGGACGTGGACGAATTGGTCGTCGCCGTCACCACCGGCCTGATCGACGCGGCCGTCGCGGAGACGGCGATCCACACGGCCGTGCGAGCGGTGGACGGCATCGCGGCGCACGGCCACGACCTCGACGCGTGGCTCCGCGAGCGGGGCGCGCCCGTCTACTGGCGCTGACCGGCAGGACCCCGCAGCGACGCCGCAACCTGCACAGAAGTGCGAGTAGCTGGGCCGGCGGTGCCCGGCACGCCGATCCCAAGCGCATGCTCTTCGTCGGGCGCGCCACCATGGTCGTCGCGACCGCCGCGGCGGTGGCCTTCGCCAGCATGCGGCTCAGCATTCTCGATCTGCTGGTGTTCGTCGGCGCGCTGTGGGGTGCACTGGTCTTCCCCGTCATCGCGAGCTTCTACTGGAACAAGGTCACCAACAAGGCGTTCACCACGTCCGTGCTCGTCGCCCTTGCGGCATTCGTGCCGGTGCGCTTCGGCTGGATCGCGATGGACGGGGTGGTCGCGTGGGCGGTGGACATCGCCTCGGTCATCGGTGTCGGCGTGATCGCGGGCCTGATGGCGTTCGGCTTCTTCGGACTTCGGGTCGCCCGGATCGTCGGTACCGTCGCTGCCCTCGTCGCTGCTCCCTTCGCCCTCGGCGCGGTCCACGACTATGCGGTGCTCAGCGCGTCGCTCATCGCCTACGCCGTCAGCACCGTGGTGTGCTGGGCGATGTCCGTGAACTCGGACGAGAACTTCGATTTCGACGTCGTCTCCCAGCGAATCGGCGATTTCGACGCACCGGAGAACGCCTCGGACGCACGCGATCTGAAGGAGGAGAACCGATGAGCTCGCTCGCGTTGACGATCTACGTCCTGATCTGGCCCGTGCTGGTCGCGGGTGTCCTGGCCGTGCTCTGCCGGGGATTCGTCAAGGAGTGGTTGCAGGCTCGGCGCAACGGCGAGGATCTGATCTGACCGTCACCGCAGGATCCCTTCGCGCAACGCACGCAGGACCGCATTCGTGCGATCCCGCGCGCCGAGTTTGAGGAGGATCGACGAGACGTGGTTCTTGACCGTGCCCTCGGCGAGGAACAGCGCCTCGGCGATCGTACGGTTGCCGAAGCCTTCCGCCATCAACCGCAGCACCTCGAGTTCGCGTTCGGTCAGGTCCTGCACGCCGCCGGCGTCGTCGGCGGCGTGCGGGGCGGACCGGATCGCGCGCAGCAGGCGGTCGGTGATCGAGGGCGCGACGAGTGTGCCGCCCTCGTCGAGGGTCCGCACCGCACGGGCGAGCTGTTCCATGGTGACGTCCTTGAGCAGATATCCGCGAGCACCGGCCCGCAGTGCAGCGAGGACGAGTTCGTCGTCGTCGAAGGTCGTGAGCACGAGCACGGGGACCTCGACGCCCTGTTCGCGGAGGCGGTCGAGCGTCCAGATGCCGTCGAAACCGGGCATACGCAGGTCCAGGAGCACGACGTCCGGGGACGTCGCGGCGATGACGTCGATCGCGACCCGGCCGTCGTCCGCCTCCCCGACCACCTCGAAGTCGGCCATCTGCAGCAGAGTTCGGATGCCCTCCCGCACGAGGGTCTGATCGTCGACCACCACGAGACGGGTCACGGCGCGGGCACCCGTGCCGTCACGCGGAAGCCGTCGCTCCCGTCGACGGTCACCCGGCCGCCGAGCGCCTCGAACCGCTCGCACAGCCCCCGCAGGCCGTTGCCGATCACCGGCGTGCGGGCGCCGGATCCGTCGTCGACCGCCGACATCACCGTCCCTGCTCCGTCGTCGGTCACGTCGACCCTGAGCCGACGGGCGTCGGCGTGGCGGAGGGTGTTGGTGACGATCTCCTGCAATGCCCGCACGAAGGCGACGACCTCCTCGTCGCCCACCCGCACGTCGGGATCGACGGCGATCGACACATCCAGGCCGGGAAGATCCCGCACCACCCGCAGCAGAGCCTCCGCGAGATCACGCGGCTCGGCGCGCAACTCCCCCACCGTGGCCCGGACGTCGGCGAGGAGCTCGCGGGCGACACCGGCCGCCCGTTCGACGTGCTCGTGTGCCCCGGCGCCGTCCCGATGGCGAGCGGCCTCGAGTTCGAGGGCGAGCACGGTGAGCTGGTGACCTATCAGATCGTGGAGGTCGCGGGAGATGCGCAAACGTTCGGCGGTGCGCGCGGATTCGGCCAGCAGCACCGTCGCGGCCCGCAGTTCGACGTGGGTTTCGGCGAGTTCCCGGCGCATGCGTTGTTCCCGGAGCAAGGACACCGAGCCGAAGACGGTGGCCAGTTGGATCAGCAGGTAGAAGCCGACCATCAATGGAACCTCGCCGGTTCCACCCGGGATCGCGGCGGACGCGGCGAGCACCACCGTGTTCAGCGCGACGATCCCCAGGCTCACCCGCACCGGCACCAGGTAGACACTCACCGCGGCGGTGACGACCAGCAGGATCGGGAGCAGCCCTATCGCCGGCGCGGTCGCGACCACCGCCCACGACGATCCGACGGCGACGGCGAGTGCGAAACCGGCCTTCCGCGAGCGCTGTTCGACCACCGCTGCCCAGAACAACGCCGTCACGGTCACGACGAAGAGCAGGGCCCACACGGCCCGTGGAATCCTCGGTGTCGCGGCGCCGAACAACACCGGAAAGCCCACCGCCACCACGATCACGAGCATCGCCAGGCCCGACAGCTCGTCTGCAGTCCATCGACGCACATCACCACTGTAGGGCTCGGCGCTCTCGGCGGAGCGTGCCGGAAGTCATGGGCACCGATCCTGACCTTCGGCACACGCGCTTCCGGTCCACCGCTCGTAGCGTCGAGGGCATGGACGGCCTCGAGCACGGGCAGGGCACCTCGGCGATCGTCGCCGAGCACCTGTGCAAACGCTACGGCGACACCGTCGCCGTACACGATGTGAGTCTGACGGTCGGTGCAGGAGAGATCGTCGGGATCGTGGGTGTGAACGGCGCCGGCAAGACCACCACGGTCGAGTCGATCGCCGGTCTGCGGGCACTCGACCGTGGCACGGTGCGTGTGCTCGGCCTCGATCCGCGACGGGATCGACCTGCGCTGCGGCAGGTGCTCGGCGTCCAGCTGCAGCGGGCCACCTTCCACCACGCGCTGACCGCCCGGGAACTCGTCGACCTGTACCGCAGCTTCTATCCCGATCCCGTCCCGACGGCGGAACTCCTGCACTCGGTCGCCCTGTCCGATCGGGGCGACACGCGATTCGAGAATCTCTCCGGCGGACAGCAGCAACGCCTGTCGGTGGCACTCGCACTCGTGGGCAGGCCCCGCGTCGTGATCCTCGACGAACTCACCACCGGCCTCGATCCACGCGCGCGGCGCCGGATGTGGTCGACGATCGGACGGTTGGGCGCCGAAGGCGTGGCGGTGCTGCTGGTCAGCCATGCGATGGAGGAGATCGAGCATCTGTGCGCCCGGGTGGTGCTCTTGGACCGCGGGCGCGTCGTCACGGTCGGCACCCCCGCAGGGATCGTCGAGAGCACGGGGGCCGCGAACCTGGACGACGCCTTCGTCGCACTGACCGGTCGTGACCTCGGGGAGACGCAGTGACGACGACATCGAGAGTTCACCGTCCGGGTGCCGCGGCGTGGCTGATGCTGATCCGCTGCGAGGCGAAGATGGTGGCGCGGGACACCGCCGGGCTCGTCGTGCCGATCGGGCTACCGTTGCTGATCCTGGCGATGAGCGCCTCGACGGTGAGCACCGAGACGGTGGTGAACGACCGCACGGTGCTCGATGTGTTCGTACTGCCCTTGGTGATCACTGTCGTGGTCGCCACGATCGGGATCGTCAACATGCCGAGCTTTCTTGCCTACTACCGGTTGTCGGGCATCCTGCGCAGACTCGCCGTCACGCCCGCCTCGCCCGCGATGGTGCTCGTGGCCCAGGTCGTGGTCGGGGCCGCGCAGGCACTGCTCGGTGTCGGCGCGGCTCTGCTCACGGCGTGTCTGTTCTTCGGCGCTCACCTTCCCGTCGATCCCTTCGCCGCCGTGGGCGTGTTCGCACTGATCATGGGAGCGATGTCTGCGGTGGGGATGATCGTCGCGGCGATCGCTCCGACTCCCAATGCGGCGGTGGCGATCGGACTCGTCGTCTTTTTCGCCCTGGGAGCGTGCGGGGGCTTGTTCGGTAGTCCCGACGCGCTACCCGATCCGGTCGCGCAGATCGGTGGGTGGCTCCCCTTCGGAGCCGCCGTCGAGGCACTGTCCGCGACATGGGCGGGCACAGCGGTCGCGCCTGCCGACCTGATCGGCCTCGTTGCCGCGATCGGGGTGGGCACGCTGGTCGCCGCCACGGTCTTCCGGTGGGATCGCTCGTGACCGCGATCGCGAGGGGTTACCGGTTGTCCACGTCTTCGGGCACGAGGTCGACACGGGCCGGGATCACCTGCCGGTGCGAGGAGTCGGGGCCTTGTGCAGCGAGGGAGCTGTGTGTGGGCGGATCGGACGGCACGTGGGCGGGGCGACGGCGTTCGAACTCCGTCCGCAGCACCGGTACGACCTCGCGACCGAGGATCTCGATCTGCTCGAGCACGACGTCGAGCGGCAGACCCGCGTGGTCCATGAGAAACAGCTGACGCTGATAGTCACCGGCGTAATCGGCGAAACCGAGGGTGCGTTCGACGACCTGCTCGGGTGTTCCGACGGTCAGCGGCGTCGTCGCGGAGAAGTCCTCGAGCGACGGACCGTGACCGTAGACGGGGGCATTGTCGAAGTAGGGGCGGAAGATCCGCTTGGCCTCTGCTTCGGTCTCGGCCATGAACACCTGCCCGCCCAGCCCGACGATGGCCTGTTCGGCGGCGCCGTGTCCGTACTGCTCGAACCGCTGCCGGTACAGCGTGATCATCTGCTGGATGTGTTCGCGATTCCAGAAGATGTTGTTGTGGAAGAAGCCGTCGCCGTAGAAGGCGGCCTGCTCGGCGATCTCGGGGGAACGGATCGAGCCGTGCCACACGAACGGCGGGGTGTCGTCGAGCGGCCACGGGGTGGAGGTGTAGCCGTGCAGCGGCGTGCGGAACTTGCCCTCCCAGTCGACAACACGTTCGCGCCAGAGTCGGCGCAACAGATGGTAGTTCTCGATCGCCAGCGGGATGCCCTGGCGGATGTCCTTGCCGAACCACGGGTAGACCGGTCCGGTGTTCCCACGACCCATCATGAGGTCGACGCGACCGCCGGCCAGGTGTTGCAGCATCGCGAAGTCCTCGGCGATCTTCACGGGGTCGTTGGTGGTGATGAGTGTGGTCGCGGTCGAGAGGATCAGTTTCTCGGTTCTCGCCGCGATCCAGCCGAGCATCGTCGTCGGCGAGGAGGGAACGAAGGGCGGGTTGTGATGCTCGCCGGACGCGAAGACGTCCAGACCCACCTCCTCGGCCTTCAGCGCGATCTTCGTCATCGCCACGATGCGCTCGTGTTCGGTGGGGACCCGGCCCGTGGTGGGGTCGCGCGTCACGTCGCCGATGGTGAAGATGCCGAACTGCACGATCGAACCTCCGTCAAGTAATTGAACTGTCAACTACTCTAACGGATGGTGCCCCCGGCGCATTCCCCACCGGAAACACGCCGGGGGTCCGGCAGTAGCTAGGCCGACCAGCCCGTGGTCTCGGCCCATTCCCAGGCCCGGTGGTGAGCCTGATCGAACCACGGCGCCTTGAGCGACTGGTACGCCGCTGCCGCTTCCGCACCGTCCGGCCGCCGCCCCGCTTCGGCTGCCGCATCGGCCTTGACGCCTGCGTACTCCTGCTTGGCGGTGTCCACCGCGGACAGCCAGTCACGCAGCAACAATGCGAACCGTTGGGCCGGCCAGCCGTCCACCCGGACCGCCACCCGCGCGGGCCGGCCGGGATCGGCGCTGCCGTGCAGCCGCATCTCCCACACGCCCGGATCGGTCTCACCGCCCGCGCCGTAGGACGGTTTCGGTTCGTCGGTGACCACCTCGGCGATTCGGGGGAAGCCCGCCGCGGTGAGAGCAGGTACGAGCGCGTCGGCCGCCGCGAGATCGGCGACCGTGATCTGCAGATCGATGACATCCACTGCAGCCAGACCGGGGACTGCGGTGGACCCGACATGGTCGATCCGCTTCGCCGCACCTCCGGCCGCGAGGGCGAGCCGCGCGATCAGCCGCTGCGCCTGGCGGTGCCAGTCGTCCCGCGGGGGCACCACCACGGGTTCGGGCTCCACCGCTACGCCGGTGCGCAGATTCTCCTCGAAGGGCAGCAGACGCTCGGTCCACAGACTCCGCACCTGCTCGACCAGCGCCTGCTGATCGCCGGTGTTGTCGAGCCAGACGTCGGCGACCTCCCGCCGCTGCTCTTCCGTGGCCTGCGCCGCGATTCTCGCCCGGGCGTCGGCCTCGGGCATGCCGCGCAGTTCGACGAGCCGGCGGATCCGCTCGGACTCGTCGGCGTGCACCACCGCGACGAGATGGAAGGCCGGGGCCATGCCACCTTCGACGAGCAGTGGGATGTCCTGCACGACCACGGCGTCCTCAGGCGCCGCGGCGACCAACTCGGCGGTGCGGCGTCCGACCCGGGGATGGGTGATCGCGTTGAGGGCGGCACGTGCGTCGTCGCTCGCGAACGCCTTCGCCGCGAGCGCGGGGCGATCGAGTGTGCCGTCGGCCTGGAGGATGTCCTCACCGAAAGCGTCGACGAGTTCGGCGAGACCGTCGGAGCCGGGAGCGACGATCTCCCGGGCGACGACATCGGAATCGACGATCACCGCCCCGAGTTCGACGAGCTCCTTGGCGACGGTCGACTTGCCCGCACCGATTCCTCCGGTCAACCCCATTCGCAGCACGCCGCCCAGTCTCGCACCTCACCCCGGGCCGGACGTGCCCGACCCACCGCGATCACGGCTTCGTCACAGAGGAGTCACGGGCCGGTCGCGGTGAGCACCTCACGCTGACACACCCCCTCCTACCTGGGGCAAATGCGCAGAGTTCGTCGTCGTCTCCGATATCGTTCGCTTCGAAGCGTCCGACCCGGCTCGTCCGGAGATCCGAGAAGGCAGGCCATGCGATCCTCCACCTCCACCACAGGTCGGCATCGCCTCGGCATGGAACACGGTGTTCACTGCGTCCTCATCCCCGAGGTCGCCACCGCCCTCGCCGAGCACCGGCGGAACTGGTTCACCGCGCTGCTGACGAACGCGCGGCACAGTCACGCGGCCATGCGCAAGCGTGCGGCAGCCCTGCCCGCACAGTGGGCGACCCCGGCCGTGGGGTGAGCATCCGTCTCCGTTCCGGAACAACGTGGCGCCGGAACGCGGACGGCCCCGCACCGTGGGCGGTTTCAAGGGGTCGACGCAACACCGCTGTTAGTTGGTGGTGATTAGATCACGCAGACGCTCGGCTGGGGTATCCCAGCCGAGCGTTTTG
>NZ_JBEYUH010000021.1:0-71696 GCF_040643435.1 Rhodococcus sp. NPDC047139 | reverse complement strand
CCAGTAATGGGTGGAGGTGACCGGTACTAATAGGCCGAGGACTTACCACGAAGATGTTACGCGTCCACTGTGCGGTATCTGAAACAACACACACAGATATCGATGATCCTGCCTCGGCGGGAGAGTCGAGGATCTGCGTGGAGACTGTTTCATAGAGTTACGGCGGCCATAGCGACAGGGAAACGCCCGGTCCCATTCCGAACCCGGAAGCTAAGCCTGTCTGCGCCGATGGTACTGCACTCGACAGGGTGTGGGAGAGTAGGACACCGCCGAACACCCGTTCCGAAAGGGGACCCACTTCAGTGGGTCCCCTTTCGTGTTTCTGTAGCCGTAAATGCGGCTGTACCAACTATTTTCGAGTGCCCGCGCGCACTGCTTCCCGGCACCTGGCGCGGGCCGGGAAGCAGCGGCAGGCTAGGGGCGCGGCGCTTTCGGACGCGCCACCGGCCGCGGCAGCGCGCGAGTCAGACGCGGAGCCCAGCCGTGCGAGGGCCAACGCTTGAGACCCAGTCGATCCGGGGTGACCCGGGTGTTGACGAATTTGCTCTCGAGTTCTTCGTCGGCTTCCCCGACGAACCGGTAGAGGATCGTGCCGCCGTTCTCCTCGTTGCGAGCGGCAGCCTCCCATCCGGTGGCGCGATAGACCGCCCTCACGATGTTGTCGGCGACGACGATGATGGGAAGACCGTCGATGCCGCGCGCAGCCGTGCCCGCCGGCCAGGGCTTGGACGCGAGTTCGCGTACCGCCGCCGGTGAAGCCTTCTTCGCTTCGTTGATGCGCAGCACGACGCACGGTGTGGGTAATTCGGGAGCAGGCGAGGCGGAGTACTGACGGACGAGTTCGGTAATCGGAATCGCCGTGCGGTCGCCTTCGGACTCTTCGGTCGAACCCGCCAGATTGGTGAGCACCCACTCGCCGCGATGCGGTTCGGTCAACCCGAGCGCGGCGATGACGGCTTCGGCCGTGACCGCAGCGGTGTGATCGGAATCCGACTTCGGCTTCAGCGCATCGGCGACGACGAAATGCTCCACTGCATAGCCGGACTCGTAGACAGTTCGGATTCGACGTAGAGCAGCCTCGGTCTCCGGCGTCGACAGCGGGGCCTTCTCTCCTGCCTCCGCGAGTTTGGCGGTCTCCCCGAGCGCGGTCCACACCAGGGTGAAGATCCGATTTCCCCGTCCGGCCCCTATATAGAAAATGCTGCGGTCACGTGGATCGAGCAAGGCGTAGACGTACGCACCCAGTTGGTCGCAGATGTTCTTCGGGAGCAGTCTCGGGGTGGGGGCGCGGTCCTCGACCTTATTGACGAGTGCACGCAGGACGGTCAGACGGAGCGCCACCGGTACCTTGCCGTCGGATCCGCCGAACAGTTCGCGGTTCGCCGCGTCGACGGAGCCGAAGGTGCGTCCGATGTGACGGCTCAGTGCGCCGAGCGCGTGGGTGAACTCGGCAAGTCTCCGGCGTGGATCGTCCGCTGTGTCCGGCAGCTCATTGCTGGTCAGAAACATCTGGATCTCGGGAGATTCCAGCAGCGTTTGGGCAATGTTCGGAGGAACTGTCCACACTGTGCGCATAGAGCGACTCTAGGCCACACGCGAGATCGGGGAGTCCCTCCGCGCAGGCGCCGCGCCGCCGAATCCGGTGGACGAACCTGGGGAGAACACGGCAGGACAGGATGTGCGTTCCGTGCGAGCGGCGATGCCCTTTCTCGGACGCTCTGCTGCGGACAACTTGCGTCGCTGACGTCGTGGCGAGGGAGAAACGACGTGGTGAATGAGCGAATCACGGCACCGCTGCCCCCCGTGTGGCCTTCGTCGCTTAACGTATAGATCGTGAGCATCCCAGCCTCAGACGCCAATGGTTCCGCGTCGACCTGGCCAGCGCTCCTCACGTGGCGAGCGGTCCAAGCGCCTCGGATGGAGTCGGTACGAGTACAACTCTCCGGTCGCCGGATCAAGGCGTCCGGCCGCATCGTGGCGGCAGCGTGCGCCGATCATCCGGCATTCAGTGCGTCCTACGATCTGGTGACGGACGAGAACGGCGCCACGCGCAGGTTGTCGGTGCGCACGACCTTGGCGGCAGGTGAGCGTCACATGTCCCTCACCAGGTCGGAAGAGGGCATCTGGATGTCCGACAACGGCATCAACCATCAGCGGTCCACCTTCGGTGGGGCATTGGATGTGGATGTGGTGTTCAGTCCCTTCTTCAATGCCTTGCCGATCCGCCGGAACGACCTGCAAGCCGGCGCGGACGACGTGGAGGTGCCCGTCGTCTACGTCGACCTCATCGACCTCAGCCTCGAGGAAGCGACCGTCGTCTACAGCAGTGCTGCCGACGGTATCCACGTGCTCTCGCCACGGTCGTCGGCGTCCATCACGGTCGACGAGGACGGGTTCGTCCTCGAATACCGCGGTCTCGCGTCGCGCATCTAGGGCCGGCCCGAGGACTCCACTGCCATGGCGACGGCCAGGGCAGCCGATTCGCCAGGATGGCTGCCGTGCCCGTGTGTACCTCCGGTGAGCCCGGCGATCTGCAGGCCGATCGGTGTCGTACCACCGTCCGGAGCCGGCACCGACAATGCAGGCACGCCGAGGACGCTGAACGGGATGCATTTCTGCAGCAGCGGCCCGCGTAGCTCCACGGGGTCGCTCGTCAAAGGTGCCGAACGTATGCCGGTCGTGACCGTGAGCAGCGCATCGAGTTCGTGCACCGCCCGCAGCCGGTGCACGACGTCGCGTCGCAGCCTCGTCACCGCTCTGGTGGCCCGAATGTACTCGTAGGCGGGGCGGTCGCGCTGCGCGGCCAGCAGAGCCGCCGTCGGAGGCTGGTAGCGCCCGGGATCGGCTTCGAACCAGGCACGATGCGTCTCGTACGCTTCCGAGCCGGTGACCACCGGATACAGGTCGAGCATCGCGTCGGTCTCGGGCAGTTCCACATCGACGACGCGAGCACCGAGGTCGGTGAGGGTGCGGCACGCTGTATCGACCGCTTCGTCGAACTCGGGCGACAGCTCCCATATGCCGCCGCGCAATCGTCCGACTCGGAGTTCGGAGACCGGAGTGCGCAGATGCGCGATTCCCGGAACGGCCCCCCAGGCGAGCGAAGCATCCAGGGCGTCCGCGGCGAGGAGTCCGACGTGGTCGAAGGTCGTAGACAACGGGAAGACGCCGTGCTCGGGGAGCGCACCGAAGCCGGGCTTGAAGCCCACGATCCCGCACAACGCGGCCGGTGTGCGCACACTGCAGCCGGTGTCGGTCCCGAGCGCGACGGGCACAATCCCCCTCGCAACCAATACGGCGGAGCCCGAGGAGGAGCCGCCGCTGATCAGATTCGGGTTGTGGGGATGCGCAGCAGGCCCGGATGCGTTGACCAGCCCGGTAGGTCCGTAGGCGAATTCGTGGAGGTGGGTCTTGGCCACCACGATCGCTCCGGCTTCGCGGAGTCTGTCGACGATGCGGGCATCTCGTCGTGCCGGCCGTGCGTCGTCGAGCACGGCGCTGCCACAGCGGGTGGGCCATCCGGCAACGTCGATGTTGTCCTTGACGGCGATCGCAACACCGTGCAGAGGTCCGATCCAGTTGCCCGCGGCGATCTGTTCGTCGGCGAGGGCTGCGTCCTCGAGCGCAGCCTCGTCGTTGCGGGCAGCGACCGCGTTCTCCCACGGGGTGCCGGTCAGCGCGTCGAGTTCGGCCAGCACCGAGCGGACATGTTCGGTGGCGGTCGTCTTGCCGGAGGTCAGTGCCGATGCGGTATCGCGCAGGTTCATCGTGTCCACACCCCACCGCGACGTCCGGCTTCTCGGAAAGCGTCGATCCATCCGTCGTCGCCGGGCTGCGTTCCGACGATGGGGTGGCGCTGACGCTGTTCGTAGCGCGTCCGGGCCGCATGGCCGGCGCGGGTGAGGTCCGAGGTGCTCCCGTCGGCCAGATGCTCCCGCGAGTTCCTCAGCACTTCGAGGGTCTCGTCGAGGGCGGCGAGCAGAGCGTCCGCGTTGCCCTCACACATCGCGTCCACCAGAGCGGGAGCTGTCGCGGCGACTCGCGTGCCGTCCCGGAACGATCCGGCAGCGAGACCGAGCGCGAGGTCGCCGCCGCCGGCGCCCGCCAAGGCCAGCGCTTCGGCGAGTAGATGGGGGAGATGGGACACCCGCGCCACCGCCGCGTCGTGTTCTCTCGATTCGGCGGGCACGACCACGGAGCCGCAATCGAGGGCGAGGTCGGCGACCTGTCGCCATACGTCGGGATCGGTGTCGTCGTCGACGGTGACGACCCAGACCGCGTCGCGGAACAGATCGGCGGTTCCGGCCGGCCAGCCGGACTCGGCCGTGCCGGCCATGGGATGCCCGCCCACGAAACGCCGCGACAGTCCGTGTGCTTCGACAGCTGCGGCGACCTCGGCTTTGACGCTCACCACGTCGGTGAGAGCGACCTGGGGCGCGTGCTCGGCCACGGCCTCGAGGATGCTGCCGACTGCCGGCATCGGCACTGCGATCACCACGAGGGCGTCGGATGCAGCAGCGCGGCGCAGGGACGCCGTCAGATCGGTCGATGCGTCGAAGCCGTCTGCGACGGCAGCGTCGACGGCCGGTACCGACCGGTTGTAGCCCCATGCTTCCCGGCCGGTTGCCACGGCTGCGCGCAGCAGCGAACCACCGATCAGGCCGAGACCGAGGACACAGACGGGCGGAGCAGATGCGGCTGAGGACACCTCAACAGGTTTACATATCCTGTACTGGGCTTCATTCACCGGACGCGGCAGACTACCGTTGCGCCCATGGCTGCACAGCGTGTGGGGAACAAGAGCCCTTCCGTTACCCCGAGCGGGAACCCCGCAGGGAACACGAGCGACGACCTCGACGGTTTCGCCGTCGCCGTGACGCGTGAAGAAGGTCGTTGGAAGTGCCGGGCACTGTCCGGTGCTGCACTGACGAGCCTCGACACCGCGGTGACGGAGTTGAGGGAGCTGAGAAGCTCCGGCGCGGTGTTCGGTCTGCTGAACGTGGACGACGAATTCTTCGTCATCGTGCGCCCTGCACCTGCGGGAACGAGGTTGTTGCTGTCCGACGCGACGATGGCCGTCGACTACGACATCGCCGCCGACGTCCTCGACGCGCTGAACATCGAAATTCCCGACATCGATCCCGAGGAACTGGACGAGATCGAACCGTGGGAGGAAGGCGACCTCGGCATCCTGGCCGACATGGGCCTGCCGGAGCCGGTGCTGTCGGTGATCCTGTCGGAGACCGATCTGTACCCGGACGAACAGCTCGACGAGATCGCGCAGCGTCTCGGTTTCGACGACGTGCTCGGCAAGACCCTGGACAGTCTCCGCTAGATGGGGCTGCGCGACGACGAGGAATTGATCAGGGTCGCGCTGGAGGCTGCCGCTGCCGCGCCTGCCGGTGATGTGCCGGTCGGCGCGGTCGTGTTCGGCCCCGACGGCACCGAGATCGCGCGAGCCGCGAATTCACGTGAGGCTACCGGTGACCCCACAGCGCACGCGGAAGTGCTCGCCTTGCGCGCTGCAGCGCGTCTCTACGGCGACGGCTGGCGTCTCGAGGGTGCAACCCTTGCTGTGACTCTCGAACCCTGCACGATGTGCGCGGGGGCGCTGGTGCTCTCCCGGGTATCGCGTGTGGTCTTCGGGGCGTGGGAACCGAAGACGGGGGCCGTGGGGTCGTTGTGGGATGTCGTTCGCGACCGGCGGCTCACTCACCGGCCGGAGGTGCGCGGTGGTGTGCTCGAGGCGGAGTGTGCTGCAGTGCTCGAGGCATTCTTCCGCGCGCAGCGAGTTCCGACGGAAGAGCTCTGACCAGGCGATTTCAGGATGAGGTGTGCGATCCGCTAGAGTCGTCAGCGGTGGCGTGACCGAGCGGCCGAAGGAGCGCGCCTCGAAAGCGCGTGACGGGTAACCCCCGTCCGTGGGTTCAAATCCCACCGCCACCGCCAGAAAGCCCCTCACCTGTTCAGGCAGGTGAGGGGCTTTTCTCATGCCTGGAGTCGAACATCCACACTCCTGCCGCTGGACCGGCCGAAGTGGCGGAGCCGGATGCCTACGACACCCCCGTGCGTCGGTCGGGCGTCCGACGGGATTGCCGTGCCTCGATGCCCTGCCTGTACGGGCTCGTGCGTACACCCCGGCCCGGGGAATCCGGGCCGGGGTGACGGTGCCGGCTGCGGTCAGTCGCCTTCGAACCGGGCGCGGACCTCCCGCATCTTCGCTTGCAGTTCGTCGGGATCGATCACCCCTCGTTCGAGGAGGGTGTGTGTCGTGGCGATCGCCGACCGGGTGTGGACCGGGAAGTCGCGGTAGATCGTCTCGCCCAAGGCGTCCTCGGTGTGCCGTCGGTCGAGGTTGTCCCACACGCTGCGCCAGGACAGGCATTCACAGGTGGCCTGCATGCTCGACTCCCAGGGTGCAGGCTTGCGGTCCAATTCCGGCAGCGATGCCTCCCGGTCGGCCTCGTTCTCGAGCAGAGACATGATGAACTCATGTGGCTTGGCCGAGTTCGGTCGGCCGATCGGCTTGTCGACCGTCACTACGAACCACCTCCTACCTGGGACGGGGGCTTCTCTGCTGTCCAATCCGGTTGTGGCAGAGCGACACCGATCATGGTGTCACGTGTGACGATCGCCGCGAGCTGGTCCTCGGTCCAGCCTTCCGTGCCTTCCGGGCGCATCGGCATGACCATGAAGCGCGACTTCTGATTGGAATCGTGCACGCGTACTTCGACATCCGACGGGAAGTGGAGGCCGAACTCTGCGAGCACTTCGCGAGGGCGCCGCACCAATCGCCGGCGGTAGTTCGGGGTGCGGTACCAGTCCGGCGACATGCCCAGGACCGGCCTGGGGTAGCACGAACACAGCGTGCAGACGATCACGTTGTGTACTTGTGGCGTGTTCTCGAGGACGTAGAAGTACGTGTAGTCGCTGGGGGTTCCGGTTCCGGTGGGATCCAGCCAGTCGACCCCCACCTCCTTGGAAGCCTCGGTGGCGTTTTCGAGCACACGCCTCTTGAAGTCCGGATCCAGCCAAGCCTTGGCGACGAGGTGAGATCCTTTCGCAGGCCCGATCGACTGGGCCCATTCGGAGAAGCGACGGTGGTCCTCCGATGAGAACAAGCCCTTCTCGATGGCCAGTTCCCGGACGGCGGCTTCGAGGACTTCGAACTCGCCGACCTCCGGCGATTCCTGGATCGGGGTGTGGGCGCTATGGCTGTGGGCGTCGGTCATGTCGTTTCCTCCTCAGCCGGCTCGAGCCAGCGTTCCGAGCATTCAGTTTCGAGGGTGTCGACGTCGAATCCGGTGTACCTCTCCCACAAGTCGCTCTGGCGGAACCGGACGACGTAGAACGGTTCGGTGCGCCCGTTCTCGAGGCGATCCCATGCCTCGTCTTCGGGAATTACCCAATCCGGCCGGTGCTCGACGACCACTCCGGTGTGCCCTCGTACGAATGCCTGTGTGCGAGTGTGGAACAGCGTCGTGGCGTCCTTGACCGTGACGCGGTCGCCGATCTGGAACTTGGTCATGATCGCTCCTCAATCATGCGCGCACGGACGGCGTCAATCTTGGCCGCTAGTTCGTCCGTCGTGATCAAGCCTTTGCTGACAAGGACCTTGGCGGCCACCGTGATCCAACGGGCGTAATACGGGAGGCCGTAGTACAGGGTCGCCCCCAGGTCGTTCTCGGCCCGACGTCGCATCTCGGAATTCCACGCGCCACGCCAGCCCAGGCATTCGCACGTGACGTAGGTGTTCATCTCCCAGTCTTCTTCGACCTTTTCGGTGTATTCGACCGAGAGATCCGGTTGCCCGCCTACATCGTGGAGTACATGTCGCAGTGCTGCGTATCGGTCGTTCGAGAGCGTGTACGGAGAGTCCTGCACTTCGTGTATCGCCGGGGCGATTTGGGCGACGAGATTCGCATAGGAGTCGAATTCCCCACGCGAGGCGCGTGCCTGGGCCAGCGCGTTCGACAACGCTTTGGGTGAGTTCATGGTGGTTTCCGTTCCGGTGGTGTCGGTGGGTTTCCTCGGACGAGGCCACCTCCGGCAGGAGTGGTGTGGACATCACATGGCCGACATCGAGGACCTCTCGTGGACCGACGGTCGGGCCGATCGGTCGGACAGGTACGCGAATATCAGGCCGAGGCTCACCCACAGGGTTGTCTGGGTGGCGAGCGTGGACAATCGGAAGTCCCACAACAGCGTGGTGGGGAATCCGTCGTCCACTCCGTCGACAGTCGGTAGCAGAACGCAGCCTACGGTCGCGACGACGACGAACGTGAGGGTGGTCAGCGCGATGCGTGCGCTGGGTGAGAGGCGCTTCGCCGACACGGTTGCCACGTACGCGGCACCTGCCACCGCGGCCAGGCCTACGGCCACGGCAGCGAGCCAGAGCAGTGTGCGTTGATCAATGGTCTCGGGGTCGCCCACGGAGGGTGGGTTCGGTGGATACTTCACATACGGCACCACGACGACGGCGAGCCACGCCGCTGCCGCGAGGCCGATGCTCAATGTGACGGCCGAGACCGGTACGGCCCGTCGGATCGCGTACGCCACCGTCGCGAAGATCGCTCCCAGTGCTACGCCTGCCAGGCTCGTGGCGAGGAACAGTCCTGCGCGCTGGCCTGTCCGGCTGACGAGCGGTTCGTCTTCGTGCGTATGGTCCGCGGGGGCCGCCGTAGCGGTGTCCGAATCGGCGTGGGAATGCGGTTCGGAAACAGCAGTTTCCAATGCCACTGCTGCATCGAGCTGTGGCTCCCCGACGACGAACGCCACGGCTCCCGCGATCAACCCCGCGAGCAGCCCTGCCAACAGCCCGCGGACAACGAGCCGGCCGTAACTTCCGGTCAGTGACATGGCAGACCGAGAAGATGTCGGCCGTCGTGCATCAGCTCGTGCAGGAACATGCCGCTGCGTGAGATTGCACCGTCGTCGAATCCGACGAGATAGAGCGTGAGAAGTGCGAGGAGAACGATACCCATCGCGATGAGGACGCTACCGGCGGTTTCGGTCGCGCGTGCGGGCACTGCAGTAAATGTCATGATTGCCCCTGGAGTCGGGTTCCAGTTGGTCTGTGCGATCTCCTGAGAATCGTCGAAGGTCGATCGCCGTAAAAGCGGCGAGTGAAGAAGTTCAGGACTCCTCAAGTGTAGCGTCGGAATCAATTCCAATAGTCTTTTTTCGCTACGGGAGGTCTGAGGAGTGTGCGCGTCGCCCTCGAAACGGCCGTGCGCGGCCGGTACGGACATGTGCAGTCGACCGTGAGGTACGGGACAAACGAACCATTCGATATATTCGGGATATTCTGCGCTACATAGAGTCTCGGACGAGCATAAGTATGCGTGCGCTCATTCGGGGCAGTCGTCCGGCCGGAGATGTTCGGGGCGCGGCGGGCCGAAATCGAAGCGGCCGTCGACAGGAGGGAGAACGGTACCGTCGTTCCACGTAATGCTGATCTCCGCAACGTGTTTGGATCTCCGACGGCTGCCGGCGCGGATGCCTCCTCCGGAGCGTGAATGCTCCAGATCCCTTGGCTACCAGATGATCGTGTGTGGGATGCGAAACGAACAAATGGTGTTCGGCTGGAATATTCTTCACCCACACCGAAATAGGCGAAGCGCGCAATCCGCCGCGATCGGACTCCTCTCGCCCGTCCGGACGGGCGAGGTACCGGTTTCGAATCAGGGCCGCAACAGTGCCTTGATCGCCCGACGTTCGTCCATGGCCCGGTAACCATCCGCCGCTCGATCCAGCGGCAGATCCAGGTCGAATACCTTTCCCGGGTCGATCTGCCGACTCAGAATCAGGTCGATCAGCCGGGGCAGGAAACGGCGCACAGGAGCGGGGCCGCCGTGCAGATGGACTTCGGAGAAGAACAGCTCGTCTCCGGGTAGTTGCACGCCGTGGGAGACCCCGACGTATCCGACATGGCCGCCGGGCCGGGTGGAACGAATCGCTTGCATCATCGATTCCTGGGTGCCTACGGCTTCGACGACCGAATGCGCGCCGAGACCGTTCGTCAGTTCCCTGATCCGGGCTGCACCGGCTTCGCCACGTTCGGAAACGATGTCGGTGGCGCCGAACTCACGTGCGAGTGTCTGTCGGTCGTCATGGCGACTCATCGCAATGATGCGCTCGGCGCCGAGTTGCCGTGCGGCCAGGACGGCGAGAAGACCCACCGCCCCGTCACCCACGACGGCGACGGTCTTTCTGGGACCCACCTCGGCTGCAGAGGCTCCGAACCAACCTGTTCCGAGGACGTCGGAAGCGGCGAGCAACCCGGGGATCAGGTCGTCGTCCGGCATTCCGGGGGTGGCGACAAGGGTGCCGTCCGCCAGCGGGATCCTCGCGAACTGGGCCTGCGTGCCGATGGCGCCCATCGGCCGAGCGTCCACACACCGGGACTGGTAACCGGCCAGGCAGATCTCACAGGTGTTGTCGGAGGCGAAGAAAGAACCGACGACGAAATCACCCTCCTGCAGGGTCGATACATCGCTGCCGACCTCTCGGACCACCCCGACGTATTCGTGCCCCATGGGCGCCGGTCCGTGGACGTCCTCGATACCCCGATAGGGCCACAGGTCCGAACCGCACACGCAGGTCGCGGTGACCTCGATGACGGCGTCGGTCGGCTCGACGAGTTCCGGATCGGGCCGCTCTTCCACCCGGACGTCGCCGGGTGCATGGATGATCGCTCCGCGCACGATCCGCTCCTTTCATCGGAGATGCTCGCGAACTCCGGTCAGAGTGCGCGCCAACTGCCATCGTCCATGTCGTGCCCGTGCGCTGCCATGAGCATGAGGCCACCGTCGACCGGGATCGAACGACCTGTCAGGTACGACGAGCGCGGGGAGGCAAGGAATGCGATGACGGAAGCGACCTCGTTGACGTGCCCAGGACGCCCGACGGGATTGCCCGGACGGTTCTCGTGGAAGGCTTCCGATTCGTCCATGCCGGTCATGGGGGTGGAGATCTCACCGGGAGCCACCGAGTTGACGGTGATGCCGTGCCGTGCCCATTCGAGCGCAAGACACTGGGTGAGCATGCCGAGGCCGGCTTTCGCGGTGCAATATGCGGAAGCGCCGTAGCGGGGAACGTGCTCGTGCACGCTGGTGACGTTGACGATCCGGCCCCCCTTCCCACTGTCGATCATGTGCCGCGCGGCGCGTTGCGAACACAGGAAGGGGCCATCGAGATCGGTCGCGAGCATTTCCCGCCAGCGGTCGTAGGAGAGGTCCAGCGCTTCGTCGCGGTGGCCGGTGCCGGCGTTGTTCACCAGTACCCCGAGACCACCGAGGCGACCGGCGAGTTCGTCGACCACCTCGGCAGTGTCCGGACTGGCCAGGTCCTGCCTGGTGACGAAGCAGCGTTGTCCCCGTTGCTCGACCGCAGCACGGGTGTCCTCGGCACCGGCCTCGTCGGTGTGGAAGGTGATACCTACGTCGAAGCCTTCGGCGGCGAGCAGTTCGGCTGTTGCCTTCCCCATGCCGGAATCGGCGCCGGTGACGATGGCGAGTCTGTCGTGAGCGGGTGTGGTCATGCCGGGTGGTTACCCGCGGACGGGAGCGGCACACTGAGGCGATGCGCCTGCTTCTCCTCGCTGATACGCACGTGCCGACGCGCGCCCGCGACCTGCCGTCCCGAGTGTGGGACGAGGTGGATCGCGCGGACCTGGTGATCCACGCCGGCGACTGGATGGATGTCGCGCTGCTCGACGCAGTGGAGGAGCGGTCGAACCGGCTGGTCGCGTGTTGGGGCAACAACGACGGCTTCCCTCTGCGTGAGCGGTTGCCGGAGGTTGCACGCGTCACCCTCGAGGGCGTTCGTCTCGCGGTGGTACACGAGACCGGAGCGTCGGCGGGCCGGGAGCGGCGCATGGCAGCGGCTCATCCCGACATCGACGTCCTCGTGTTCGGCCACTCGCACATTCCTTGGGATACGACCGCGCCGAGCGGGTTGCGGCTTCTCAATCCAGGTTCACCGACCGACCGGCGGCGGCAGCCGCACTGCACGTACATGACGGCGCATATCGGGGACGGGATGTTGTGCGACGTCGAGTTGCATCGGCTCGGGTGAGGCTTCGCAGGGGAGCTCGTGTGTCCGGCCTTCCGGGAAGCCGAACACATGCTCCTCTCGATCAGTCGCGTTCGCCCGTGATTCGTCGCACCACTTCGAGGAGTTCGCCGACGTCCTCGGGTGGCGTCTCGCTCGTCTCTCCCGACATCGCGGCCCCGTAGTAGAGCCCGTCTCCGATGAGCATCACCGCTCGTGCTGCGGCGGGATCGGTTACCTCGACGGACAGTGCGTCGAGCCAGCCCTGGCGGATGCGTCGCAGGGCCTGGCGGGCCCGCGGGTTCGCGGTCTGGCTCAGGCGGGTCGTGGCGATGATGGCCTGGTCGAGCGGGGTGTCGGCGTAGACCGAGGTGCGGATGTAGTACGCCGCGGGCCCTTCGGGAGCCGAGCTCATCTGTTCGACGTCTTCGGCTGCGAGCGCTTCGACGTGTTCGGCGAGGCCTTCGACGAGCGCATCCTTCGTCGGGAAGTGGTAGAGCAGGCCCCCTTTCGAAACGCCTGCGGTGGCAGCAACGGCGTCGAGCGTCGCGGCGCGCTCGCCCTGTTCGAGCAGGATCGTCACGAAGGCATCGAGAAGTTTGGCGCGGGCGGCTGGGGCAGGTGGCACGCGCACGATCGTACGACGTCAATACTGTACCGTCCAGATGGTACAGTAACGGATATTAGACCCCCAATTGCGAAAGTTCGATATCCGTGGCGACATCTGTGCATTCTTCGGAGTCGGTAGGGACGAAAGCCGCAGCTCGGGACTGGGGCGCGCTGGCGGTTCTGATGCTCCCGGTGCTCCTCGTCTCGGTCGACAACACCGTCCTTGCCTTCGCTCTGCCCGGGATCTCGACTGCGCTCCGGCCCACCGGAGCACAACAGTTGTGGATCATCGACGTCTATCCGTTGGTGCTCGCAGGGTTGCTGGTGGCGATGGGCAGCCTCGGCGACCGCATCGGACGTCGCCGGCTGTTGCTCATCGGCTCTACCGGATTCGCTGCGGTGTCGGTGGCTGCCGCCTACGCACCTTCTGCGGAACTGCTCGTGACCGCGCGCGGCGTGCTCGGCTTCTTCGGGGCGATGCTCATGCCGTCGACACTGTCGTTGCTGCGCAACATCTTCCACGACGCCGGGCAACGTCGCCTCGCCATCGCGATCTGGGCATCGTGCTTTGCGGCAGGCGCTGCCCTGGGGCCGATCGTGGGTGGTCTACTTCTCGAACATGCCTGGTGGGGGTCCGTTTTCCTACTGGCGGTACCGGTTCTGGTCCCGCTGCTGGTGCTCGCGCCGATCTTCGTTCCCGAGTCGAAGGACCCGAACCCGGGGCGTGTCGACATCGTGAGCATCGCGTTGTCGCTGCTTGCGCTCGCCCCGATCGTCTTCGCGATCAAGAAGGCTGCCGAGGTCGGCGTCGGGCTCGGCGTGATCATCCCGGCCGCGGTCGGTGTGGTGGCGCTCGTGGCGTTCGTGCGGCGTCAGTTGCGCCGTCCCGATCCGATGCTCGACGTCCGGCTGTTCGGTGTCCCCACTTTCTCCGGTGCCGTCGCAGTGAACCTGCTCTCGGTGGTCTCGCTCGTCGGCTTCCTGTTCTTCGTCTCCCAGCATCTCCAGCTGGTGATCGGGCAGAGTCCGATGGAGGCCGGACTCAGTCTGGTACCGGGGCTGGCCGTGATGGTCGTCGCCGGGATGTCGGTGGTTGCGCTGGTGCGGTGGATACAGCCCTCCTCCATCGTCGTCTCGGCGCTCCTGCTCTCGGCGACCGGCTATGCGCTGATCTTCCTGCTCGCATCTCCCTCGGCGCTCACGCCGATCATCGTGGCGTTCGCCGTCCTCGGCGCGGGCATCGGAGCGGCGGAGACGCTGTCGAACGACCTCATCGTCTCGAGTGTTCCACCGGCGAAGGCGGGTGCGGCGTCGGCGGTGTCGGAGACTGCCTACGAGATGGGCGCGGTACTGGGCACAGCGGTTCTCGGCTCGGTGCTATCCGCGTCCTACAGCGCACATCTCACGCTCCCCGCAGGCTTGAGCGCAGAACAGGCAGAGGCCGCCGGAGAGACTCTCGGGGGCGCCCACGCGGTCGCGGAGACACTGCCGGCCGACCGTGCCGATGCACTGCTCGCCGCAGCAGGTTCGGCGTTCGACAGCGGTGTCACGATCACTTCCGGGATCGGGGTGGCGCTGATGATCATTTCTGCGGGTATCGCGTGGCGCACGCTGCGGCCGCGTCGGACCGTAGGACCCCACGCGGAATCCCGTCTCGTCTAGATTGGCGGCATGCGGAAACTGGTGTGGGCACTCGTCGCCGTGGTCGTCGTGGCGCTGATCGGATTCTTCGTCGCGCCATGGGTATACGGGACGTTCGTCGCCGAGGACGATGCGCCGGCTGCATCCGTCTCCACCGAAGGGGCGCAAGCCGCGACCGGTGGTCTCGACGGCGAGTGGACCGTCGTGGCGGGCTCGGAGCCCAACCGCACTGCTGCGGGCTATACCGTGCACGAGATCCTGCGTGGCGCCGATGTCACCGTGGTGGGCAGCACGGATCAGGTCTCGGGTTCTGCGACCGTCGCCGACGGAAGCCTCACCGACGCGGAGGTCGTCGTGCAGGTGGACGGCATCACCACGGACAGCGGCCAGCGCGACAACCAGTTCCGCACCCGGGTGATGGACACTGCCACGTATCCGACGGCGACCTTCACGCTCACCGAACCCGTGGATCTCTCGTCCGTTCCCGACGACGGCACCGTCGGCACCGTGACCGCGACCGGCACGCTCACCCTGCGCGGACAAGAACGACCCGTGACCGTCGACGTCGAGGTACTCCGCACCGGGGAGCGTCTCGTCGCCTCGGGCAACATCCCCGCGACATGGTCGGACTACGGCGTCGAGCCGCCGAACCTCGGATTCGTGACGGTCGACGAGGCGGGCAGCGTCGACTTCCTCGTCACCCTCGAGCAGAGCTGACGGTTTCGGGACCGGTTTCCTCCGCAGCGCCGGTCTCTTGCGCAGCAGCCGGTCGCGGCGACCAGCCGGGCGGACCGAAGGCGTAGCCGAGCTTGTCGCGGAGTCGGTCCGCCGTGCGCCAGTCCCGGGCGATCGCGCGATACTCGTGCGTCTGCAGATCCCAGATGTTGTACGTACCGACCGGCTTGGTCAGTCCGTAGGTCGGGCGGTGTTCCTCGGCCTTGAACGTGCCGAACATTCGGTCCCAGACGATCAGGATGCCGGCATAGTTGCGGTCGAGATAATCGGCGTCGGAACCGTGGTGAACCCGATGATGCGACGGGGTGTTGAACACGAATTCGATCGGTCGAGGCAGCCTTCCGACCCGTTCGGTGTGGACGAAGAACTGATAGACGAGGCTGACGGAGAACCCGACGAAGACCATCCACGGTGGGATCCCGATCAGGGGAAGCGGGAGCCACATGATGATCTCGCCGCTGTTGTTCCACTTCTGGCGCAGTGCCGTCGCGTAGTTGAAGTATTCGCTCGAATGGTGCGCTTGATGGGTCGCCCACACCAGCCGGACCCGGTGGGCCATCCGGTGGTACCAGTACCAGAGGAAGTCGATGCCGAGCAGCAGGATCACCCAGGTGTACCAGGCGTCGGCCGGAAGATGCCATGGTGCGACATAGACCCACAGCGCCGAATACCCGACGAGCGCGAGCACCTTCCAGGCGGCACTCGTGGCGATCGAGATCAGACCCATCGAGATGCTTGCGCGTGCGTCCCTCTTCTCGTAGCCCCCGCGCGGGGGGCGAGTACGTCCGTCCGGTCCCGGTTCGACGTGTTCGAGGGTGCGTGCCGCGACCCATTCGAGGATCAGGAAGGTAAGGAAGGCCGGAATCGCCAGAGTCACCGGATCGTGTAGGGGTTCGAGCAGCGACCCCCAGGACTCCTGCAGGGTTTCCCACATCGCAACGACCTCCGATATCTGTGAACAATCGTCACGTTACCTGCGGTGTGGCATGCATCACCAGGGGCGCCCGGGTCCGGTCCGCTGCACGATTCCGGACGAGTCGGTGTTGCTGGTAGGAATTGAGCGTTCCGTCGGCAGCGTCGCGAGAGGCATGACATGCACATCACCGCGAGGGTCGATTATGCGGTGCGGACCCTACTCGAACTCGCGGCGATCGACGACGGTCGCCTGACGAAGGCGGAGACTCTCGCTACGGCGCAGGCCATCCCGCACAAGTTCCTGGAAGCCGTGCTCGCCGACCTCCGACGTGGCGGGCTGGTGCACAGCAGGCGAGGGCCCGAGGGGGGATACTGGCTTGCACGACCGGCGGCGGAGATCTCGATCGCCGACATCATCCGCACGGTGGAAGGCCCGCTGGCGTCGGTGCGTGGTGAACGACCCGAGGATGTCGTCTACAGCGGAGTGGCCGAGCAGTTGCAGACCGTGTGGATCGCGGTGCGCGTGAACCTGCGAGCGGTGCTCGAAGAGGTCTCGCTCGCGGACGTCGTCTCGGGAGAGCTTCCGGGTTTCGTGGAGCAACTCACAAAGGATCCCGGGGCCTGGGAGCGTCGGAGGGCGTGAAGCCTGCAATCGGGACCCGTCGATTGTGGGCCTTGTCATAATTTTGCACGACTCTGCAAAGTTACAGAGGTCTGCAATTTCGGTACTTTGGGTGAAGTGACGACTCTTCCTGGCCTGCGCGACCGCAAGAAGGCAGCCACCCGTGCGGCCCTTGCGGCCGCTACCGCCGAGTTGGCACGCGAGCACGGTCTGCACGGTGTGACCGCGGATGCGATCGCCTCACGTGCCGGCGTTTCGACCCGCACCTTCCACAACTACTTCGCGAGCAAGGAAGACGCACTCCTCGCATATCTGGAGACCAGGGTCGGCGAGTGGATCGATCTGCTGCGCAATCGTCCCGCCGGCGAAGACATCATGGATTCGCTGCTCGCGGTGGCTCTGGAGATCGTGCGCAATGCCGATTGGCCGTTCGACGAGATCGTCGCATGCATCACCTTGCTCGAAGAGGGCAACGTGCTGTTGTCCCGGCACATCGAGGTCGAGCGACGCTCGTCGCAGTTGCTCATCGAGATCATCGCCGAGCGCACCGGCACCGATCCGGCCTCGGACATCTACCCGTCGGTGCTCAACTACGCGGCCATGGGCGCCGTACGCGCGGCGATGGAGGCCCGCATGTGCGGCACGACCGGACGATCGGCGGAGGACCTCATCCGTGACGCCTTCGACCGGTTGCGGCGTGGCTTCCCGTAGCGCCTCGTGATCCGGCCTCTCCCGATTCGTTCCCCGAAGACAGTTTCCGAAAGAGAAAGGGTGCCTCGTGGCGACCTACCTGTACCGGTTGGGCAAGTTCGCCCACAGACGCAAGGGCGCGGTGCTGTCCTTCTGGATCGCGCTGCTCGTCCTCTTCGGGGTCGGTGCGGCGACGCTCTCCGGTCCCACCACGGACGCCTTCACGCTTCCGGGCACCCCCGCGCAGCAGACCCAGGACCTGATGGCCGAGCGCTTCCCGTCGGCCGAGGATCCGATGAACGGGCTCAGCGCGCGCTACGTCTTCGCGGCGCCCGAAGGACAGACACTCGACGAACCAGCCAATCTGGCCGCCGTCGACGAGGTCCTCGCCGCGATCCGCGGCATCGACCGTGTCTCACCGCCCGCCAAGGTCGACCCCGCCACCGCGGCGCCGGAGGAACAGGCCGGTGCGCTGGTCAACCCGGTCCTCGCCGATGCCGGACTCGTCGAACAGATGAAGGCCGTCGCTTCGCAGCAGGGCACGCCCGAAGAGACCGCACTTGCGGATGCCCAGGCTCTGTCACCGTTGAGCGAAGACCGCACCGTCGGTTTCGTCACCGTCCCGTTCGAGGGTGAGATCACCGACGTCGACCAGGCGCTCCGGGACCAGATCCGCGCCGCAGCCGAGATCGGCCGCGACGCCGGCCTGACCGTGGAGATCAGCGGCACGGCAGCAGCCGAGATGACCATGCCCGGCGGTACCGCCGAACTCATCGGCATCGGTATCGCAGCGATCGTGCTCACCCTGACATTCGGGTCGCTCGTCGCCGCCGGACTTCCGCTGATCACCGCGCTCGTCGGCGTCGGGATCGGCAGCCTCGGCATCACCATCGCCACCGGTTTCGCCGACCTCAGTTCGATGACTCCGACGCTGGCGATCATGATCGGTCTGGCCGTGGCCATCGACTACTCGCTCTTCATCGTCTCCCGCTTCCGGCACGAACTCACCGTCACCTCGGACCGCGCCGAAGCCGCCGCGCGGGCCGTGGGCACCGCTGGTTCCGCGGTCGTGTTCGCGGGCCTGACGGTCATCATCGCCCTTCTGGCATTGAGCGTCGTCGGCATCCCGTTCCTGTCGGTGATGGGTTATGCCGCCGCCTTCACCGTGCTCATGGCTGTGCTCATCGCCGTGTCGCTGCTGCCGGCCGTGCTCGGTCTGTTCGGCGAGAAGGTGTTCGCCGGCCGTATCCCGTTCCTGACCAAGCGTGATTCGGGTGAGGACACTCCCAAGGCCGGTGCCAAGTTCGTCGGCCTGATCACCCGCCGTCCGGCCATCCCGCTGGTCGCCGGTGTCGTTCTGCTCGGAGCTCTCGCGCTGCCCGCGACCGGGCTGCAACTCGCCCTGCCGTCGGAGGCCACGTCGGATCCGGCCACCAGTGCCCGCAAGGCCTACGAGCTCGTCGACGACGGGTTCGGGCCGGGACGTAACGGTCCGCTGGTCGTCGTCGTGGATGCCCGGGGTGCCGAGGCAGAGGCACCGGCTGCCTTCGGTGCCGTCGTGAGCTCACTGTACGAGCACGACGAGGTCGTCAACGCCCAGGTCGTCGCTGTGAACGAGGAGGGTGACACCGCCCAGATCCTTGTCACACCGCGCAGCGGCCCGACCGATTCCGCGACGATGGATCTGGTCCAGAACATCCGCGACGACGAAGAGCGGTTGAACGAGGAATACGGTCTGTCCTACGGCGTGACGGGTCAGACCGCGCTCGAAGGGGATGTCTCGGACAGCCTCCAGAGTGCTCTCGCTCCGTACCTCGCGGTCGTCGTCGGCCTGGCCTTCATCCTGCTGATGCTTGTATTCCGCTCGATTCTGGTTCCGCTCACCGCGACGCTCGGCTTCCTGCTCAGCGTCCTGGCGACCTTCGGCGCGACCGTGGCCGTGTTCCAGGAAGGCTGGGGCGGTCTGATCTCCAATCCGCAGCCCATCGTGAGTTTCATGCCGATCATCCTTATCGGTGTCGTCTTCGGTCTGGCGATGGACTACCAGGTCTTCCTCGTGACCCGGATGCGCGAGGACTACGTGCACGGCGCAAGCGCGCTGGACGCTGTCCGCAGTGGCTTCGCGCACGGCGCCCGCGTGGTGAGTGCAGCCGCCGTCATCATGATCTCGGTCTTCGCGGCCTTCATCGCCGAACCGGACTCGTTGATCAAGTCGATCGGTTTCGCGCTCGCCGCCGCGGTCTTCTTCGATGCCTTCATCGTCCGCATGGTCATCATTCCGTCGGTGATGGCGCTGCTCGGCGACAAGGCGTGGTGGCTGCCCAAGTGGCTCGACAAGATCCTTCCGAATGTCGATGTGGAGGGGGAGAAGCTCACCCGGGAGCTCGGCACGGACGAGAGCACCCACGCGTCGGTGCGAGTGTGACGATCCGTCCGGCGGCCACGGGCCCGAGAGGGCACGTGGCCGCCCGCCCGTCCTCGAACGTCGCATTTCGGAGGCGCAGGTAGCGTTATGCCCATGTTGCTACGGCTGTTGCGCCGCTTCCTGGCGCCCTACCGGGGTGCCCTCGCGGGGGTCGTGCTCCTGCAGCTGGTCGCGACCGGGGGCATGCTCCTGCTTCCGAGCCTCAACGCCGACATCATCGACAACGGTGTGGCGACCGGCGACATCGACTACATCGTGCGAACCGGCCTGTTGATGCTCGCCATCACCGCTGTCGAGGTCGCCGCGGCGGTCGGCGCGGTCTATTTCGCGGCGCGCGCCGCGATGGGCTTCGGCCGCGACGTGCGGCTGGCGCTGGTCCGCAATGTCGGTCGATTCTCGGCGCGTGAGTTCGGAACCTTCGGTGCCCCCTCCCTGATCACCCGTAACACCAACGACGTGCAGCAGGTCCAGATGCTCGTACTGGTGACCTGCACCATCGTGGTGACTTCCCCGATCATGGGAATCGGTGGCGTGATCATGGCGCTGAGGGAGGACCCCGGAACGTCACTCGTGCTGGTCGTCGCAGTTCCGGTGCTGATCCTGACGATGGTCGCCCTGATCGCCCTGATGCTCCCGGGCTTCCGGGTCATGCAGAAGCGCATCGACTCGGTCAACCGGGTGCTGCGTGAGCAGATCACGGGTATTCGGGTGATCAGGGCCTTCGTTCGAGACGAGACGGAGAAGGCCCGCTTCGATCAGGCCAACGACGACCTCACCGCGACCGCCCTGCGAGTCGGGCGCGTGAACTCCGTGCTCTACCCCGCGGTGCTCCTGATCTCGAACGTGAGCACTGTGGCGGTGCTGTGGGTGGGCGGCCACCGCATCGACGCGGGAGCCATGCAGGTCGGCTCCATCACCGCGATGATCACCTACATCGCTCAGATCCTCATGGCGGTGCTCATGACGTCGTTCGTCGCCATCATGGCGCCGCGTGCCGCAGTGTGCGCCGAACGTATCCTCGCCGTCCTCGACACCGAACCGACGGTGGCTACACCCGCCCGAGCCGTACGCGACCTCCCTCCGCGCGTCACCCTCGAGCTGCGCGACGCCGGATTCTCCTATCCGGGTGCCGACGCCCCCGTGCTGAGCGGGGTGTCGTTCCGTGCCGCTCCCGGCTCCACCACCGCGATCATCGGCGGTACCGGATCGGGCAAGAGCACCTTGATGCGACTCGTACCGCGTCTGATCGACGTCACCGCCGGCCAGGTGCTCGTTGCCGGCGTCGATGTCCGGGCCCTCGATACCGCCGTGCTCAGGTCGCGGATCGCCGTGGTGCCCCAGAAGGCGTACCTGTTCTCCGGCACCATCGCCGACAACCTCCGTTACGGGCGCGCCGACGCCACCGACGACGAACTGTGGCACGCTCTCGAGATCGCGCAGGCCGCGGACTTCGTCAGCAAGAGCGAGGACGGGCTGAACACGGTTCTGTCGCAGGGTGGCACGACCGTGTCCGGCGGACAGCGGCAGCGACTCGCGATCGCCCGGGCCCTGGTCCGCCGCCCCGCGATCTATCTGTTCGACGACGCCTTCTCCGCGCTCGACCCGGCGACCGATGCCCGCCTGCGTGCCGCCCTCGAGCCCGAGACCCGCGACGCGTGCGTACTCATAGTCGCCCAGCGGGTGTCCACTGTGCAGGACGCCGATCGCATCGTCGTCCTCGACAACGGCATCATGGTCGACTCCGGGACGCATCTGGGACTGCTCGGCCGCTGCCGGACCTACTCGGAGATCGTCGAGTCGCAGAGGATGGCCACCGTATGACGACTCCGGAAGCGGCAGCGCCGTCACGTCTGCGCACCATCCGCCGAGTGCTCGGTCTGCTCCATCCGCACCGCTTCGCCGTCTACTCGGTCATACTCGCCGCCTTCCTCGGTGTCGTGAGCATGTCGGTGGCGCCCTTCGTGCTCGGTCGCGGTACCGACGTCATCTTCGACGGGGTCGTGGGCATGCAACTTCCCGCCGGCGTCTCCAAGGAGGAAGCCGTCGCCGGACTGCGCGCAAAGGGACGCGATCAGTTCGCCGACATGGTCTCCGGGATGGACGTGGTGCCGGGGATGGGCATCGATTTCCCGGCGCTGGGCCGGATCCTGGTCATCGTCCTCGCGCTGTACCTGCTCTCGTCCGGCCTGATCTGGGTAGCTGCCTACGGACTCAACGAGATCGTGCAGCGCGTCGTGCGCGACATGCGGTCGCGGGTCGAACGCAAGATCCATCGGCTGCCGCTGCGGTACTTCGACACCCACTCGCGTGGTGATCTGCTCAGCCGGGTCACCAACGACATCGACAACGTCTCCGCAGGCATGCAGGAGTCCATCTCCCAGCTCGTCCTCGCAGTGCTGACGCTGCTCGGTCTCGTGGTGATGATGCTGTTCATCTCGCCCCTGCTCGCCCTCGTGGCGATCCTGACCATCCCGGCGTCGGTGGTGGCGACAATGCTGATCGCGCGGCGCTCGCGCAAGCACTTCGCCGCGCAATGGGAGACGACCGGCAAGCTCAACGGGCAGATCGAGGAAGCCTTCACCGGGCACGAACTCATCACCGCCTACGGACGGACGGAAGAGGTGCAGCGGCGTTTCACCGAGACCAACGAGTCGCTGTACCAGGCCTCCTATCGGGCGCAGTTCGTCTCGGGCCTGGTCATGCCGTCCGTGACCTTCCTCGGCAACCTCGGGTACGTCGTGATCGCGGTGCTCGGCGGTCTGCGGATCGCGTCCGGAACTGCGACCCTCGGTGAGATCCAGGCGATGATCCAGTACTCGCGCCAGCTCGTGCAGCCCCTCGCGCAGATCGGGGCGATGGTCAACCTCCTGCAGTCGGCGTCGGTGTCGGCCGAGCGGGTGTTCGCGGTCTTCGACGAGCTGGAGGAGGAACCGGAGGTCCCCGCGCCGACGATGCCGTGGAGCCGGCACGGGCTCGTCGAGTTCGAGAACGTCGCCTTCTCCTACACACCGGATCGTCCGCTCATCGAGAACCTGTCGTTGCGGGCCGAACCGGGACAGATGGTCGCGATCGTCGGGCCCACCGGTGCCGGCAAGACCACCCTCATCAATCTGATCCTGCGGTTCTACGAAGTCGATGCGGGCCGGATCCTCGTGGACGGGGTGGACATCCGATCGATGTCCCGCGACGAACTGCGCTCACGCATCGGCATCGTCCTGCAGGACACGTGGTTGTTCGGCGGCACCATCCGCGAGAACATCGCGTACGGCAATCCGTATGCCACGGAGAACCAGATCATGTCCGCGGCCCGCATGAGCTATGTCGACCGTTTCGTGCGCGCCCTGCCGGACGGTTACGACACCGTCATCGATGAGGAGAACGGCAGTCTCAGTGCCGGTGAGCGTCAGCTCATCACGATCGCGCGGGCGTTCGTGTCCAAGCCGTCGATCCTGATCCTCGACGAGGCCACGAGTTCCGTCGACACTCGTACCGAGCTTCTCGTCCAGCAGGCCACTGCGCGGTTGCGCGACGATCGCACGAGTTTCGTCATCGCGCACCGTCTGTCCACCATCCGCAATGCGGACCGCATCGTCGTGATGGAGGACGGACGGATCGTCGAGCAGGGCACGCACGAAGGTCTGCTCGAAGCGGGGGGCGCGTACGCGCGGCTGTACGACGCGCAGTTCAAGGCACTCGTGGACTGAACGGGGGGCTGCGCGGTCGGTAGCGCGGGTGACCCGGCGGTCAGTGCAGCACTTCGCGGGCGGTGCGCCGTACCGCGTCGCTCAGGGCGTCGAGCACGGGTGAGTCCAGGCGCCACCGCTGCCAGTACAGCGGTACGTCGAGCGGGTCGTCCGGTGCCAGGGACACGAGATCGGTGGTGTCGGCGATGATCGCATCCGGCAGCATCGCCCAGCCCAGGCCCAGCCTGGCCGCGTCGACGAACTCGAGAGCGCCCGGAACGTAGTTGCGCGGTGGATTCGTCCGCCGGCGGGTCCGTCTGCGGACGAACCGGTCCTGCATGTCGTCCTTGCGGTCGAAGGCGAGCATCGGCGCTTCTCTCAGTTCGGTGGGAGTCATGCCCTCGGGGAACCACCGCTCGGCGAAGTCCACACTCGCCATGGCGTGATAGCGCATCGCGCCGAGCTTCTCGGATGTGCATCCTTGCACCGGTTCGGGGACGGAGGTCACCGCGGCCATCGCGGTGCCGTCGCGCAGGAGCTCCGTCGAGTGGAATTCGTCCTCGCGGTGCAGTTCGAACAGGGCGCGGTGCCGCACCGGCATTCGCGCCAGGGCGCGCAGCATCCAGGTGGACATCGAATCTGCATTGACGACAAGGGGAATCGTGGCGTAGTTACCCGTGTCGGCCCCGAGCCCGAGTTCTTCGGAAGCATCCTGTTCGAGCCTCGCGACCTGGCGTGCGAGTCGCATCACGACTTCTCCTGCCGGGGTCGCGCTGACGGGCCGTGCCCGCCGCAGCAGCACCTGACCGACATGCTGCTCGAGCGACTTGATGCGCTGACTCACCGCCGATGGTGTGATGCGGAGGACAGCAGCCGCGCCCTCGAAAGTGCCCTCGTCCAATACCGTTGAGAAAGTGCGGAGTTGAGCGAAGTCGAGATCCATATTAAGAAACTCTAATGTAGATTCAGCAAAATCAACTGTTCTTATCGCGGTCGCGTTCCTACCTTGGGTGTCATGTCACTCGTCGCCGCCGGATTCGTCACAGGTCTGTCCCTCATCGTCGCCATCGGCGCGCAGAACGCCTTCGTGCTGCGCATGGCCATCGCGCGACGACATGTGCTGCCCGTGATCGCGGTGTGCGCGGTGTCGGATGCGGTGCTCATCACGGCCGGCATCGCGGGTATCGCGACGATCCTCGACCTCGCGCCCGGTGCCATCGACGTCATCCGTTGGGCAGGAGCGGCTTTCCTCATCTGCTACGGACTCCTTGCGGCACGCCGGGCCTTGAAGCCGTCGGCATTGTCCGCCGCGCCGGGCGGAGCCGTCACCGTCGGTGCGGCGTTGCTGACCTGTCTCGCGTTGACCTGGCTCAACCCTCACACCTATCTCGACACCGTGCTCATGCTCGGATCGGTGGCCAATCACCACGGCGACCCCGGCCGATGGTGGTTCGGAGCCGGGGCGATCATCGCGAGCGTCGTGTGGTTCGTGGCGCTCGGCTACGGTGCCCGCTATCTGCGCGCGTGGTTCGCCGAGCCGCGCTCGTGGCGCATTCTCGACGGAGGCGTGGCAGTACTCATGCTCGGTCTCGGGGCCGGACTGGTCACCTCTGCTTGATCCTGCGGCCGCGCCTGCGTTCACGCTCGTCCGGGGTGCGCATGGGTTCGAGATGGCTGAACACCACGACACCGGGTAACGCCTCGGCGAGGTCATCCTCGATGGAGTCGAGCAGGTCGTGCCCTTCGCGCACCGTCCGGTCCCCCGGCACCTGCACGGTGAGGTAGACGAATCGCTGGCGTCCCGACTCCCGTGTGCGCGGCGGCATGATCGTCACCCGGCCCGGTTCCCGATAGCGATCGAGGACGGCGTTCACCGCGAGTACGTCCTCCTCGGGAAGGACGGCGTCGAGCATCCCGACGACCGCCTGCCGTACCAGTCCGAACCCGATCCGCAGGATGTTCAGCGCCACGAGGATGGCGACGATCGGGTCGAGAACGTTCCACCCCGACAGGGCGACCAGTGCGACACCGAGGAGGACGCCTGCCGATGTCCACACGTCGGTCAACAGATGCTTGCCGTCGGCGACCAGCGTGATCGACCGGTTCTTGCGCCCCTGCCGGATCAAGAACAGGCCCACCGCGAGATTGATCAGCGACGATCCGGCCGACAGCAGGAGACCGATCCCGGCCTCGGTCACCGGTTGAGGTGAGATCAGACGTTCGACCGACGTCCACAGGATCGCCGCCGCAGCGGCGAAGACCATCGTGCCCTCGACCGCGGCGGAGAGATACTCGGCTTTCCCGTGCCCGAAGTCGTGATTCTCGTCGGGGGGCTTCGCGGCCACTCGCAGTGCTGCTAAGCCGACGAGTGCCGCCACGAGATTGACCCCGGACTCGAGCGCGTCGGACAGCAGGCCCACCGATCCGGTGATCCAGGCCGCCACAGCCTTCAGGAACATCGTCGAGAGCGCGGCCGCCACCGACAGCAGCATGAACCGCATCAGCATGCGGTGCTGCCGCGCAGATGTCGTCACTGCTCAGTGTTCGACGAGAATGAGCCGCATCCCTGTGATCTCGTTGGCCGTCAGTTCGACATAGTCGAATTTCGGAGTGGGCACCCAGGGCATGAGTCCCAGCGCGTCGATCCTCGCCGCCTCCTCGAAACTCCGCAGGATCCGGGCGTAACCGTGCAGCACCACGCTCCAAGCGGAGTCCTCGCGGATCTCGTCGACCTGCAATGCGACCTCCGGATGCACTGCCATCTCGGAGAGCTTGCTACCCGCTCCACTGCGGAAGTACACCCTGCGCTCGTCGGTGACGAAGTTGACGGGGTAGATCTCCGGTCGCCCCTCCGCGACGGTGACCAGGCGACCGAGATTGCTCTTACCGAGCAGATCCCAGCACTGGTCCTCGTCGAGAGGGACGATGGGATCGTCGGTGTTCGGGTTCTCGCTCATCGCGCTCACTCCTCCGGGTCAGGGGCGCATCAAGCACATCACGAACCGGCTTCCCGCGCAGTGGAACGCTCCGGCGGCTACGGTGAAAACGGCTGATCGCCGAGTGAGGAGTATCGATGTCCGCACAGGCTCCCGCGACCACCTCGAGTTGGCACACCCGCGACGCGGTCGACGTGGCCGAGGCCTTCGCGGTCGATCCGGAACGAGGGTTGAGCGCGGAGGAGGTGGAGCGCCGCCGCAGCGAGTACGGCCCGAACCTGCTCGACGAGGCGAAACGGGTGCCGGCCTGGCGGCGGGTGCTCTCGTTGCTCGCCGACAGGATGACCCTCGTGCTCGTCGTGGCAGCGGTGGTCAGCGCCACCGTCTCGCGTGAATGGGAGACTCCGGTCGTCATCTTCGCGGTGATCGCGCTCAACACCGTGCTGAACTATGTGCAGGAATCCCGGGCCGAGAGCAGTCTGGCCGCCCTGAAGAAGATGTCGGTGTCCACCAGTCGGGTCCTGCGTGACGGACAGGGAACCGAGGTGCCGCGCGCCGACATCGTCCCGGGCGATGTCGTGCTCATGGAAGCCGGCGACACCGTCCCTGCCGACGGGCGCCTCGTCACCGCAGTCCGACTGCAGGTCGCCGAGGCCGCGCTCACCGGCGAATCCCAGCCGGTCGATAAACAGGTCGATGTGGTCGACGACCCGGATGCCCCGCTCGGTGACCGCTCCGACATGCTGTTCATGAACACCGAGATCACCCGCGGACGCGCCGCGATGATCGTCACCGGCACGGGCATGCGCACCGAGATGGGCGCCATTGCGACACTTCTCGGCTCGGCCGGCACCGAGCAGACACCACTGCAGCGACGTATCGGACAGCTCGCCCAGGCGCTGACGATCGTCGCGATCGTCACGGTCGCGGTGGTGTTCGTTCTCGGTCTGCTGCGGGGGCAGTCATGGTCCGAACTGCTCATCACCGCGGTATCGCTCGCCGTGGCGACGATTCCGGAGGGCCTGACGGCCGTGGTCGCCTTCACCCTCGCGATGGGAGCCTCCCGCCTCGCCGCTCGCGGCGCGATCGTCAAACGGCTTGCGGCGGTGGAGACCCTGGGCAGCACCACACACATATGTACAGACAAGACCGGCACCCTGACGCTCAACGAGATGACCGTGCAGCGACTGCTCGTGGCCGGTCGCGCCTTCCGCGTCACCGGCACCGGGTACGTCACCGACGGCAAGATTCTCGTCGGTGACGGTCTGCCGGCACCGGATTTCACGGACGCGCTGCTCGGGATGGGGCTGTGCAACGACGCGACCGTGCGGAACGGAGTACTCGTCGGAGATCCCACCGAGGGCGCCCTCGTGGTGCTCGCGGAGAAGGGTGGGATCGACGTCGAGGGCGCGCGTGCCGCGTTGAGCAGGATCGCGGAGGTGCCGTTCGACTCGGCTTACAAGTACATGGCCACCTTCCACACCCTTCCGGGCGGCGGCTACCGCTGCTTCGTGAAGGGTGCACCGGGTGTGCTCCTCGAGCGGGCCTCGTCGGTTGCGAGCCCCGAAGGCCCGGTGCCGCTCGACGAGGACACCAGGGCGCGGGCGCGGCGAGCCGTGGAGGAGCTGGCGTCGGAGGGTCTGCGCACACTCATGATCGCCGGCCGCGACCTCGATGCCGTTCCCCGCGGCGACACGGATGCGCTGCAGGAGAAGGTATCCGATCTGACGATCCACGCGATCGTCGGCATCGTGGATCCACCTCGGACCGAAGCGGAGGACGCCATCGCGGTCGCCCACGAGGCGGGGATCGCGGTGCACATGATCACCGGCGATCATCTGGTGACGGCCTCCGCGATTGCGAAAGAACTCGGAATCCGGGGGTCGGCGGCCTCCGGTGCGGATCTCGACGCGCTTTCCGATGCCGAACTGCGAGACCGTGCAAAGGAGTTCGGGGTGCTCGCTCGCGTGGCACCCGAACACAAGATCAGGTTCGTCGAAGCGCTGCAGGCCGACGGGCAGATCGTCGCGATGACGGGAGACGGCGTCAACGACGCCCCGGCTCTCGAACAATCGGATATCGGTGTCGCCATGGGCATCACCGGTACGGACGTCTCCAAGGGCGCCGCGGACATGATCCTCACGGACGACAACTTCGCCACCATCGTCGCCGCTGTCGCCGAGGGGCGCGGGATCTACGACAACATCATCAAGTTCGTGAAGTTCCAGCTGACGACCGCATGGGGCTTCGTCCTGATCTTCCTGGCGGCGGGTGTGTTCGGACTCGCCGGCGGTGCGCCTTTCAGTGCGCTGCAGATCCTGTGGGTGAACATCATCATGGACGGGCCGCCGGCGCTCGCACTCGGTGTCGATCCGGCCGCCCCCGACACGATGAAACGGCGGCCCCGCCCGGCGAACGAAGCCCTGCTCCAGCGCACGCGGGTGCAGCGCATCCTCGGACTCGGCATCGTGATGACGGTGGGCACCATCATGGTTCTGCGCTTCGGACCGGATCTGTTCCCCGAGAGCGCGTCGGACCCGCTGTTCGCCACCACGCTGGCGTTCACGACGTTCGTCTTCTACCAGGTGTTCAACCTGTTCAACGTGCGCTCGGAACTCGGCTCGGTGTTCTCCGCACAGACGTTCACCAACCACACGATCTGGATCGCGATCGGCGCTGTCGTCATCCTGCAGATCTGCGTGGTGCAACTCGGAGCCCTGCAGGGGCTCATGGACACGACCTCCCTCACGTCGGAGCAGTGGTTGCTCGCGGTCGCCGTCGGCTCGTCGGTGCTCTGGGTGGACGAGGCCGGCAAATTCGTGGCCAGGAGGCGCGAGGCGCGCAGAGCCGAACGGGCGGACACGACCCACCTCACCTGACGACCGGAGCGGTCGGTGTGCGGTCGCCGCCGCTGTGTTCGCGGTCTCTGTATACCGACGTGATTGGATACGCAGGTGACCGATCCCAGCATTCCGACCCCGCCCGACCCCTTCTTCACGGTCGACGCGCGCCTCGACAACGGACTCGGCCGCACAGGCACGATCCACACCCCCCACGGCGACATCCGTACCCCGGCCTTCATCCCGGTAGGGACGAAGGCGACCGTCAAGGCCGTGCTGCCCGAGACGATGGCCGAACTCGGCGCGCAGGCCCTGCTCGCCAATGCCTACCACCTGTACCTGCAGCCGGGCTCCGACATCGTCGACGAAGCCGGTGGGCTGGGGAAGTTCATGAACTGGCCCGGCCCGACCTTCACCGACAGCGGCGGATTCCAGGTCATGTCGCTCGGGGCGGGCTTCAAGAAGGTCATCGCGATGGAGTCCGTCGGCGTCCAGAACGACGACGTCATCGCCAAGGGCAAGGAACGGCTCGCCCACGTCGACGACGACGGGGTGACGTTCAAATCACATCTCGACGGATCGCGGCACCGATTCACTCCCGAGGTGTCGATGCGCATCCAGCACGAGCTGGGCGCCGACATCATGTTCGCCTTCGACGAGCTCACGACCCTGATGAACACCCGCGGTTACCAGGAACGCTCCCTCGAACGGACACAGGCGTGGGCGGTGCGGTGTATCGCCGAGCACGAGAAGCTCACCGCCGCGCGTGCCCACCGGCCCTACCAGGCGCTGTTCGGAGTCGTGCAGGGCGCCCAGTACGAGGATCTGCGTCGACAGGCCTGTCGCGGCCTCGAGTCCATCGTCGGTGAGACCGGCCGGGGATTCGACGGCTACGGCATCGGTGGTGCGCTCGAGAAGCACAACCTCGGCACGATCGTGCGGTGGTGCACCGAAGAGCTGCCCGAGCACAAGCCGCGGCACCTGCTGGGTATCAGCGAACCCGACGACGTCTTCGTCGCCGTCGAGCACGGCGTCGACACCTTCGACTGCGTCAACCCGTCGCGTGTCGCGCGCAACGCCGCCATCTACCGCCCGGACGGCCGGTTCAACATCAACACGAGCCGCTATCGTCGCGACTTCACACCGATCGACGAGAACTGCGACTGCTACACCTGTGCGAACTACACACGGGCGTACATCCATCACCTGTTCAAGGCGAAGGAGATGCTCGCCTCGACGTTGTGCACGATCCACAACGAGCGGTTCACCGTTCGGCTCGTCGACGACATCCGGACGAGCATCGAGAACGGCACCTTCGCCGAGTTCAAGGCCGAGACCCTGGGCAGGTTCTATGCGAGCCGCCGTCAGGCGTAGGACGGTTCGCGCTTCTTGACGTATGCGATCACGCGGTAGGTCACCGGGAGCACCACGATCTCGACCAGCGTCTTCCACAGGAATCCGACGAGCACGAAGTTGACGAACTCGGCCCACGTCGTGATCCCGATGACGCCCGCCGCGATCGAGCAGAAGATGAGGGTGTCGGCGAACTCACCGACGACGGTCGATCCGATCAGGCGCGCCCACAGGTACTTCTCCCGGGTGCGTTCCTTGATGCGGACGAGAACATACGAGTTGAGCAGCTGCCCGACCGCATATCCGGCGAGCCCTGCGAGCAACATCCGGGGCACCACCCCGAGCACGTTCTCGAAGGATTCCTGGCCGGTGTAGAAATCGGCCGGGGGAAGCTGCTGCGTGAGCCAGAAGCACAGCGCCGAAAGCGCGACCGCGCCGAACCCGTAGAGGACCGCCCGACGGGTGGCCGCGAAGCCGTAGACCTCGCTGAGCACGTCGCCGAGGATGTAGGCGAGAGGGAACAGGAAGAATCCGCCGTCGGTGATGATCGGCAGGATCTGCAGCGGACCGAAGCCGAGCTCCGCGTCGGTGAAGAAGGCGATGCCCTTCGTCGCGGAGATATTGGAGATCATCAGTACCGCGGTGAACAGGACGACGATCCCCGTGTACGGGCTGCGGCTCACGCGCGCGAAGGCTGCGTGGTCGAAGCGGGCGGGGGAGATGTTCGGTCCGTGCTCGGTCACCCGGCCATCCAAACATCACCACGCGGCGATCACGAAGTCGTGAACGCCCTCTACGACGCGAATCACCCCATATGCGACGAACGGGCTCCGCCCTGGAGGCGGAGCCCGCGAACGCTCGGGATATCAGGACTTGCGGACCCGGGTGCCACCGGCGAACTTGTCGTGGAAACCCTGCTTGTCGGCATCCTGCTCGATGGTGACCGCGATACCGACGTATGCGGCGAGCGACAGCAGAGTGGTGAGCAGGCCCAGCAGCGGGATGCCGGAGAAGATCTGCAGCGCGACGAATGCGTTGCGCTTGGCGGCCTGCTCGAGGGTGGGGTTGCCGCCGCCGGGAGCGACGACCGACAGCCCGAGGATCTTCTTGCCGATGGTCGCGCCCTGGGTGGACTCCATGTACGTCCAGTAACCGAAGGCGACGACACCGCTGACGACCGTCATGAAGAACTCCACGAAGCCGCTTCCGCCGCTCGCGAGGAGCATGATGCCGGTCAGGATCCCCATCGGGATGCCGACGATCAGGCCGTCGATGAGGCGGGCACCGAGGCGCGGCAGCAACTGGCCGGGTGTCCCGGCGCCGAAGTTCGGATCCGGGCCGGGGAATCCCGGAGGGCCGCCGAAGGGCGCGCCGTACTGATTCCCCTGCGGTGCCCCGTACTGGGGTGCGCCGTACTGCGGTGCCCCGTACTGGGGTGCGCCGTTCTCCGGTGCTCCGTACTGGGGTGTGCCGTACTGCGGGAACTGCTGGGTGTAGTCGGGCGGGTTGGTGCCGTACGAGGGGGCACCGCCCGGGTAGCCGCCCGGCGTCCGGGGGTCCTGTTGCGGGGGTGGATAGCCACCAGTGGTCACTTATGTCTCCCTTGTCACGATCGGCATGGCAACGCGCCACGGTACAGCCTTCCGTGGCGCGTCGGTACATGCCGCCGCGGGGGCGGGCATCCGATCAGGCGGCTACGGGACCGCCTGTGGTGACGCGATACGCATAAGTGACAGCGATGATCGAGACCGGCACGGTGACCAGCAGACCGACCAGGCACAGGAGGAAGCCGACGATGTTGATGCCCAGCAGTGCGAGAGCGAGCAGGAACAAGGTGCCTGCATTCGACCGGACGGCGTTGATACTCGACTTGATCGCGGTGATCGCATCCTGATTGCGGTCGATGACGAATTGCATCGTCCACCAGGTGAAGAAGGCGAAAGCCAGGCCGGGCAGGATGCACAGAACCAGACCGATCGAGGTACCGATGGCCACGAGAAGGCCGGCGAGGATGATTGCCCCGATCGGACCGAGTTGGAGGAAGGTGCCGAAAGCGGGCCGCTGCCCGTCGATCTCGCTCAGGGCGCCACGCACGAAGGCCGCCTGGATCAGATAGCCCACGATTGCCGAGACGATGCTCCCGATGAAGCTCAGCAGGGTGAAGTCTGTCGTCTCGGTCGTGATCTCGAATCCGTTGAAGATGCCGCTGATCAGAGCCTGCACGACCAATGCGATGAGCATGAAGACGATCCACACGCCCGCATTCCCGCTGAATTTCGACCAGCCGTAGGAGATCGCGTCGCCCACACTCAACCGGTAAGGGGCCGGGCCGCCGAAACTGCCGGTGTCGTCGATACCGGGCGGTGGTGGATAACCACCCGAAGGTGGCGGCGGGTAGCTGCCGGGGGGTGGATAGCTGCCGGGCGGTGGGTAGTTTCCGCCCGTCGGCGGGTAATCGCCGCTGGGCGGGGGATAGCTACCCGGTGGCGGGGGATAGCTGCCCGGCGGGGGAGTACTACCACCCGAGGGCGGCGGATGGCCGCCGGGCGGCGGAGTGCCGCCCGGGCTCTTCGGATCCTGGTTCGGGTCGTAACCACCGGTGGTCATGGCTGGCCTCTCGTCTCCGGGACCGGGCACCTTCCGAGACAGTACGTGCAGCACGCCGGATCCGTAGGCGCTATGTCTGCATCGTGTCCTATCGGATGCTTTCCGGCGTGGTCGCGAACACCCACGGATCGCGCGGCAGGCGCGTGGGGTCCCAGCGGTCCAGCAGCAGTTCCATCGATACGGGCTCACCGGGGTCCGCGAGCCGCAGCGACACCGCGATCGTGCCGAGCACGTCCGCCGCTGTGTGACCGAGCGCGAGTTGATCGGCCAGCGTCACCGCGCCGTCCCTCTTGGCCAGCCGCTTTCCCTCGTGATTGAGGGCGAGCGACACGTGCGCGTACACGGGCTCCGGGAGTCCGAGGAGATGGGCGAGGTAGGCCTGCCGCGGGGCGGATGTGAGCAGATCGTCGCCGCGTACCACCTGGTCGATGCCCTGCTCGGCATCGTCCACGACGACGGCGAGGTTGTACGCCGGCGTTCCGTCGTTACGGCGCAACACGAGATCGTCGACGATGCCCGTGAAATCGCCGTGCAGCAGGTCGTGGACGGTGAACCACTCCTCGTCGGCCCGAAGTCGGATCGCAGGGGTGCGGCCGGAGGCCAGACGTTCGGCTCGCTGCTCGTCGGTGAGGTTCCGGCAGGTACCCGGATACGCGCCCGCAGGAGCGTGGGGGGCGGAGGTGGCCTCGAGAATTTCCCGGCGGGTGCAGAAGCACTCGTACGTCAGGCCGGCGTGCTCCAGACGAGCGATCGCCTCGTCGTACAGGCGGCGACGCCGGGACTGGTGGACTACTCGACCGTCCCAATCGAGGCCGATCGCTGCGAGATCGGCGAGCTGGCGCTGCTCCGCGCCGGGGCGCACTCGGTCGAGATCCTCGACGCGCACCACGAAGCGACGGTTCGTCGACCGCGCGAACAGCCACGCCAGCACAGCGGTCCGCAGATTGCCGAGATGCAGATCGCCGGAAGGGCTCGGTGCGAATCGCCCCGCTCCTGCTCCCTCCTCGCCCGAAAGTGACACCCGTGCACTCTATCGAGCGAACCCGAGGAGCATCGCCCGCTGGGCGTGGACGACCTCCCGTAGAGCTGAGACCACGGCGGCGACCTCGGGGCGCCGCAAAGTCTCGGGGCGGGAGACCAGCCAGTAGGACAGACGCGCCTGGACGTCGTCGGGCAGCACCCGGACGAGGTCGGGGTGACGGTCGGCCATGAAACACGGCAGCAGCCCGAGTCCTCCGGCTGCGCGGGTCGCCTCGACGTGCACGAACACGTTCGTCGAACTGATCGAGTCCTGCATGTCGGGGGCGATGCGGCGCGCGACGTCGAGCTCGTCGACCTGCAGCATCGAGTCGATGAAGTACACGAGTGCGTGATCGCGCAGGTCGCGAACCGACGACGGGGAGGCATGCGCGGCGAGATAGTCGCGCGAGCCATACAGACCCAGGTGGTAATCGGCCAGGCGGTGCGCTTCGGCCCGATGCACCTGTGGTCTTCCCACAACCACCTCGATGTCCATGCCGGACCGTTGCTGTGAGGCGCGTCGTGTGGTGGCGACGATCTCGACGGAGATGCCCGGATGACGTTGCCGGACGAGGGCGCCTGCGGGCGCAGCGATATAGGCGCTGAAGCCGTCGGTGGCCGAGACCCGCACGACGCCCTCGAGTCGGTGCTCCCCGTGCGGGTTCCTCAACCGTCCGACGGCGGCTTCGATGTGTTCGGCAGCGCTCAGGGCTTCGCGCCCGAGATCGGTCAGCTCCCATCCACCGGCCGACCGTGTGAGCACGCGTCCGCCGAGGCTTTGTTCGAGCGCGGAGATTCTCCGGGAGACGGTGGTGTGGTTGACGCCGAGGTCGTCCGCTGCGCTGGTGAACCTGCCGCTGCGCCCGACCGCGAGCAGGATGAGCAGGTCGTCGGCCGACGGCACGTTCATGTGTGCATTCTTGCAGATCGAATGTGCGAATCGCGTCATTGTGGTCGCATATGTGCGCATCCATACTTCGGCATATGCGTTTGCAAGTGTTCCCCGTCACACATCGTCCCGGGAGGTTGCAGCAATGAGCGTCGAACAGGCACGAACAGACGAGCCGGAGAGTTCACCGTCGGCGTTGCGGAGGGTCGTCGGCGCGTCCATGGCAGGCACCGTCGTCGAGTGGTACGAGTTCTTCCTCTACGGAACGGCCGCCACCCTCGTCTTCGCCAAGGTCTTCTTCCCCGAAGGGGGCAACGAGCTCGACGCGATCATCGCGGCCTTCGTCACCTACGCGGTGGGCTTCGTTGCCCGTCCGCTCGGCGGTATCGTCTTCGGCCACTTCGGTGACCGGTTCGGACGCAAGCAACTGCTGCAGACCAGCCTCATCATGGTCGGAGTCGCGACCTTCCTCATGGGTTGCCTTCCGACCTTCGGTTCGATCGGGTACTGGGCACCGGCCCTGCTCGTGACCCTCCGGTTCATCCAGGGTTTCGCGGTCGGCGGGGAGTGGGGCGGTGCTGTGCTGCTGGTCGCCGAGCACAGCCCCAACCGGTCGCGCGCGTTCTGGGCGTCGTGGCCGCAGGCCGGCGTGCCGATGGGCAATCTCCTCGCGACGATCGTGCTGCTCGTCCTCACCACGACACTGCCCGAATCCGCCTTCCTGTCGTGGGGCTGGCGCGTCGCTTTCTGGCTCTCCGCGGTCATCGTGCTGATCGGTTACTACATCCGTACCAAGGTCACCGATGCCCCGATCTTCCTCGAGGCGCAGAAGGAGGCCGACAAGCTGAAGGAGACCTCGTTCAACGTCTTCGAGGTGCTCAAGCGTTATCCGCGCGGCGTGTTCACCGCCATGGGCCTGCGGTTCGCAGAGAACGTCATGTACTACCTCGTCGTCACCTTCTCGATCACCTATCTGAAGGTCGTCGTCGGTGCCGACACCAGCCACATCCTGTGGTGGATGCTCGTCGCGCACGCCGTGCACTTCGCAGCCATCCCCGTGGTCGGTCGGCTCTCGGACACATTGGGTCGCAAGCCCGTCTACGCGGTCGGTGCCGTCACCGCCGGTGCCTGGGGCTTCTTTGCCTTCCCTCTGATGGATACCGGCAACAGCGCGCTGATCGTCTCGGCGATCGTGATCGGCCTCGTCTTCCACTCGTTCATGTACGCCGGTCAGCCCGCGATCATGGCGGAGATGTTCCCGACCCGCATGCGGTACTCGGGCGTCTCTCTTGGCTACCAGGTGACGTCGATCGTCGCCGGCTCGCTGGCCCCGATCATCGCGACGAGTCTGCTCAGCCGCTTCGACTCGTCGGTTCCGATCTCCTTCTACCTGCTCGCCTCGTCTCTGATCACCATCGTTGCGGTCGTCGTGGCCCGCGAGACGAAAGGCATCTCGCTGCGCGACGTCGATGCGGCGGACGCGGCGGCCGTGGCACAGGAGAAGGCCGGCGGCGAGGGCACAAGGGTCTCGGCATGAGGGCGCGCACCGCACTCGTGACGGGTGGTGCCGGCGGCATCGGCGCCGCCTGTGCCCGGGCGCTGGCCCGGCAGGGAGTCCACGTGACCGTCGCGGATGTCGACGAAGCTTCCGCGAAGGCCGTCGCCCACGAGATCGGAGGAGTCGCCTGGGGGGTGGACCTGCTCGACACCGACGGGCTCGACGGACTCCGGTTCGATGTCGACATCCTTGTCAACAACGCCGGCATCCAGGTGGTGCGGCCGGTGGAGGACTTCGCCCTGGCCGACTTCCGCCGCATCCAGACCCTGATGGTCGAAGCGCCCTTCCTGCTCGTGAAGGCCGCCCTGCCCGGCATGTACGACCGGGGCTTCGGCCGGATCGTGAACATCTCGTCGGTTCACGGACTACGGGCGTCGGCCTTCAAAGCCGGCTACGTCACCGCCAAGCACGGACTCGAAGGGCTCTCGAAGGTCGTCGCTCTCGAGGGCGGTCCGCAGGGTGTGACGAGCAACTGCATCAATCCCGGTTACGTGCGCACGCCGCTCGTGGAACGGCAGATCGCGGAACAGGCACGCGCTCATGCCGTTCCGGAAGATCGTGTGCTGTCCGACGTGCTTCTCACCGAGCAGGCCGTCGCCCGGCTCGTCGAGCCCGAAGAGGTGGCCTCCCTCGTATCCTGGCTCGCCTCGGACGAGGCGGGGATGGTCACCGGAGCGTCCTACACGATGGACGGAGGATGGTCCGCCCGCTGATCATCGGCGTCCTCCTGACCCGCGTCCCGAATGCTGTACGGGGCGCGGGTCAGTGTGCGTCCGCGCCGTCGAGAGCGAGCTGGACCTGGGTGTGCAGAGCGTGGGTGAGATATTCGCGCGGGTAGAGCTCGGGGCCGGCCGCCGCATCGAGCGCGAGCCCGTTGGCCGCCGAGAGCAGCAGCGCGGCGCGGGTCTCCGCGTCGGGCGTCCCCGCACGGATCAATACGCGTGCTATGCCCGTGCGGATCGTGAACGACGTCGCGGTTCGGATGGCGCTCAGGGAGGGGGAGGTGATGGCCCGCACGGTGAACGCCGACATCACGTGGACCTCGCTGCCCCGCTCCTCGTCGAGCGGGAGCAGTTGACTGAGCGCGGAGAACAAGGTGCGTGCCGGATCGATGTCCGGATCGACGTTGGTCAGGCGGGTCAGCACACGGTCCGAGAGGGTGCGGAAGGAATACGCGAGCATCTCGTCCTTCGTGGGGAAATGATGCTGTACCGCCCCGATCGAGACACCCGCCTCGTTCGCGACCTCACGCACGCTCGCGGCGTCGAGACCGTTTCGCGCAGCCACCTCGAGCAGTGCTGCAGCAAGCCTGGTGGGGCTGGTGGTGACATAGGGGCGCGTGCGCATGGATGCACCGTAACCGAGCCCTCGACCGTACGAATGTACGGGAGTTGTGAATCACACTCAGTCGGAAAGTTCGTGTTCGGAGAGGAACCGCACGGCCACGGTCATCGCAGCGGCGAACACCGCAGCGATCCACAGCGCATGCAGGCCGAACACGTGGTGGGCGAGCGCGCCGAGAACGGCGCCGGTCACCAGCCCGCTCCACAAGCCCAGAAACGGCAGCCAACTCCACCGCGGGCCTCCGAAGAATGCCGCCACGAGTCGCTGCCCGATCTTGACCAGAGCTCCTGTCATGTAGGTGAGCGCGACGGTCGTTTCGCCCTGCCGCTGGAACACCGCGTTCTCGGTTCCCATCGCCGCAGTCATCGCGGCCACTGCGATCGGTGTCCAACCCGCGAGGGTGGCAGCGGCGCCGATCGTCAGCAGTGCCGTCACCGTCGCAAGGACCGCGGTCTTGCGGGTGCGCCGGTCGCGGCCGGTCAGTTCCGTCACCACGCTGCCGAGCATCACCCCGAGTACGAACAGGGCTGTCACGCCGCCGATCAAGGCCACCGTTTCCCACGCACCGTCGGCGGCTCCGACCGAAAGGCGAGTGGAGTTTCCGCTCATGAACGAGACGAAGACCCCGCCGAGCGTGATGAAGCCCAGCGCGTCGACGAACCCTGCGAGAGAGGACAGGGCGATCGCGAGACCTTGCAACTGCCTGCCGTAACCGACCACAGGACGATAGTAGGAATCGTCCCCGTCACCGTGGGCCGACTGCGACAGCGCAGGGTGGTTACCTCCTGTAACGACAGGATGCCGGAGTCGCGATGAACAAGCGGAGCCGACCGGCACCCGACGTTCTCAGGAGTTCTCTCGATGTCCTTGCCCCGCTTGTCCTCCCGGCTGTCCACGCTTGTCGTCGCGACGGTCGCGGGCCTGACCCTCGCCGGATGTGATGCGGCCGTCGAGGACACGCCGCCCGCACCGGCGGTGAGCGCCGAACGATCCCCGGCGCCCCGGCCGGAGTCCTCCCCGACGACCGCCTCGCCCACCACGACGTCGCCCGCCTCCGCAGGCGCGCCGAACCCTGCGGGACAGACCGCATCGGCGGCTTCGTCGGAGGCTCTGGCCCGGCTCGCGACGCTGCCGATCAAGGGACGGGCACCGAAGACCGGATACGACCGCGATCTGTTCGGCCAGGCCTGGAGCGACGACGTGTCCGTGGAGTTCGGGGGCAACGGCTGCGACACCCGCAACGACATCCTGCGGCGCGACCTCGTCGACATCGTCTACAAGCCGGGTACTCGCGACTGCGTCGTGGCTTCGGGCACCCTCGACGACCGGTACACCGGGACGACGATTGCCTTCACGCGCGGCCAGGACACTTCGTCGGCAGTCCAGATCGACCATGTGGTGGCACTGTCGGACGCGTGGCAGAAGGGCGCTCAGCAACTCGACGCCGGAACCCGCGCCGATTTCGCCAACGACCCGCGCAACCTCCAAGCGGTGGACGGTCCGGCGAATCAGCAGAAGGGTGACGGAGACGCTGCTACCTGGCTGCCGCCGAATCGCGCCTATCGCTGCACCTATGTCGCCCGGCAGATCGAGGTCAAGGCGATCTACGGGCTGTGGGTGACGCAGGCCGAGCACGACGCGATGGCCCGGGTCCTCACCGAATGCGGCGGCGGGATTCCTGCTGCCGCGACCACCACGAATACGCCGGCTCCTGCCCCCGAGCCCGCTCCGGCACCTGCTCCGGCGCAGCCGGAACCCCTGGCACCGGCACCATCCGCCCCGGCCGAGGTGTACTTCGAGAACTGTGCGGCGGCCCGGGCCGCCGGGGCGGCGCCGCTGTATGCCGGACAGCCCGGTTATCGCCCGAAGATGGACGGCGACGGGGACGGCGTCGCCTGCGAGTAGTGCTTCGCCGTGATCGTTCGGTCAACCGAAACGGTCGGTGAGATTGCGGCGCATCCGATGGAGATCGCGGAGTTGGGCGGCCAGTCGTTCGCCTTCCGCATCGAACCGCCGCGCCCGGTCCACGGCTCCCACCCGATGCTCGGCCCGAGCCTTCTGCCCGACCTTGTCGATGGCCGCAGAGACGTCGTCGATCTCCCGGTCGAGCATGTCCACCCAGACCGAAGCCTGTTCGTGATCGGCCTTGCCGGCGAGCGTGAAATCGTCGTCCGCGGTCACGAGGAAATCGTGCCCGAGATCGGCCGGGCGCGCGCACGGTCGGGGCCTCGAGGGCCGAAAAAGCAGGAAACCCGTGGGACGTTGCTGCGTCCCACGGGTTCCGTGGCGGAGGATAGGGGATTTGAACCCCTGAGGGCGTTAACCCAACCCGCGTTCCAGGCGAGCGCCATAGGCCACTAGGCGAATCCTCCGTGGGGAAGCATACCGAATGGCTGCCCGAAGTTACCAAACGGGCAGGTCGCCCCGGGATTCCGCGCGCTACTCGGGGGTGGGTTCGCCGCTGCGGGGTGTGGTCCTCTACACTTGCCGATGGATCCCGCGCGGCGCGCATCCTGTGAACTCCCCCAGGGCCGGAAGGCAGCAAGGGTCAACGGGCTCTGCCGGGTGCGCGGGGTCCTCTTATATTCCGCCGATGCCCGTGTCGCCGTGCACGGTGAAAGGTCCCTCCGCATGCCTACGCAGACCCAATACGGGTTGATGAGCCATGAGGAACTCGTTGCAGAGCACGAGCGCCGCTCCGCCGACTACGAGCGTCTGAAGTCGGAGAAGCTGACGCTGGACCTGACCCGCGGCAAGCCCTCGCCCGAACAGCTCGACCTCTCCGCGGAGTTGCTGTCGCTGCCGGGACGCGACGATTTCCGCGACGGTAACGGCACCGACACGCGCAACTACGGTGGTCTGACCGGACTGCCCGAGCTCCGCGCGATCTTCGCCGAGCTGTTGAACATTCCCGCCGCGAATCTCCTCGCCGGCAACAACGCGAGCCTCGAGATCATGCACGATCTCGTCGTGTGGTCGCTCCTGCACGGCACCGTCGACTCGCCGCGCCCCTGGTCCCAGGAACAGGTCGTCAAGTTCCTGTGCCCCGCACCCGGTTACGACCGGCACTTCGCGATCACCGAGTCGCTCGGAATCGAGATGATCCCCGTCCCGCTGCGTGAGGACGGTCCCGACGTACGGCTGATCGCCGACCTCGTCGCGAACGACCCGCAGATCAAGGGCATGTGGACGGTTCCCACCTACTCGAATCCGACCGGTTCGGTCTACTCCGAGGAGGTCGCCCGCGAGCTGGTGTCGATGCCGACAGCCGCTCCGGACTTCCGCATCATCTGGGACAACGCCTATGCGGTCCACCCGCTGACCGAAGGCCTCGCTCCTGCGATCGACATCCTGGGTCTGGCCGAGCAGGCAGGTCATCCCAACCGGGTGTTCGTCCTCGCTTCCACCTCGAAGATCACCTTCGCCGGTTCGGGTGTGAGCTTCTTCGGCAGTTCCGCCGAGAATCTCGCCTGGTACCAGAAGCACCTGAGCATCAAGACGATCGGCCCGGACAAGGTCAATCAGCTGCGGCACCTGCGCTTCTTCGGCGACGCCGACGGGGTGCGGGCGCACATGGCGAAGCACCGCGAGATCCTCGCACCGAAGTTCGCCCTGGTCCGCCGGATCCTCGAGGACCGTCTCGGCGACTCGAAGGTCGCATCGTGGACCGACCCCGAGGGCGGCTACTTCATCAGTCTCGACGTCGTCGAGGGCACGGCGGCTCGCGTCATCGCGCTCGCGAAGGACGCCGGCATCGCGCTGACGGGCGCCGGCTCGGCTTTCCCGTACAAGAAGGACCCCGAGGACAAGAACATCCGCCTCGCGCCGAGCTTCCCCTCGCTCGGCGAACTCGAGAAGGCGATGGATGGCGTCGCGACCTGCGTGCTGCTCGCCGCAGCGGAGAAGGCACTCGCCGAGCGTTAGTGTTCGGCGGCACCACCCGCGCTCGGTGTGAGTTTGTTCCCAGCTTGTGGATAAAGCTGTGCACAACACGTGGATGGGCGGTGGACAAAGCTCGATCGCCCAGTTCAGGGGTTCCCCTCACGATTCGTGCGCTCGCCGCTCGGAGTCGCCCTGACGGTCGTGCTGTGGCGTCGGCCCTGCCGCGCAGGGCATGATCGTTTTCATGTCATCGACGTTGAACCTGGTCGGGGATCCCGCCGCCGACGCCCTGCTGGCCGACGACCCGCTGGCGCTTCTCATCGGCATGTTGCTCGATCAGCAGGTGCCGATGGAGGTGGCGTTCGCGGGACCGAAGAAGCTGGCCGACCGGCTCGGTGGTCTCGATGTGCACCGGATCGCGACAGCGGACCCCGACGAGTTCGTCGCGGTGTGTGCGCAGCAGCCGGCCGTCCACCGGTTCCCCAAGTCGATGGGGCAGCGGATCCAGGCACTGTGTTCGGCGATCGTCGAGGACTACGACGGCGACGCGGCAGCCGTGTGGACATCCGGAGATCCGGACGGCAAGGAAGTGCTGCGCAGACTGAAGAAGCTGCCCGGTTACGGTGATCAGAAGGCGCGAATCTTCCTGGCACTGCTCGGCAAGCAGATCGGTGTGCAGCCTGCCGGGTGGCGAGAGGCTGCCGGGGCCTACGGTGACGACGGTGCGCGCCGGTCCATCGCCGACGTCGTCGACGATCAGTCGCTGCACGAAGTACGCGAGTTCAAGAAGTCGATGAAGGCCGCGGCCAGAGCCGCGAAGAAGTAGACATGCGCCGCGTACTCGCAGTGTGCTGCGCTTCCGTCGCATTCGTCTCCTGCGCCGCAGGAGTGGCCTCGGCGGGCGGAGGAGACGACCGGGTGGTTCTGCGTCCCGGCGACGGGATCACGTTCTCGGCGGAGCCGACGCCCGGGTGGTGTTCCGTCGCGGCGATCGGGCACGACGATGCGGGCCGGCTCGTCGCGATCACGGCCGGCCATTGCTACCGGACCGGGACATCTCCGATCTGGAAGGTGGACGAGCAGCACCGGGGAGCGATCGGTACCGAAACGGATGTCGCGAGTACGGGTTCGGTCGATCCGCTCGGATTTCCCACCGACGAGGTCGCCGACTACGCAGTGGTTCTTCTCGACGAGACACGCGTACGGGGTTCGAACACCTCGTCGCCGAACGATCGTGGTGAGAGGGTGGTCCTCGAGTCGGTTGCGGTATTCGGTGCAGGGGAGCAACCGGTCGGGACGCACTGTGCGGCGGGACGCAGCACGTCGGTGGCCTGCGCACAGGGCGACGTTCGGATGGACGAGAACCTGATGTCCTCGCCGCTGCTCATGCGGCCGGGCGACTCCGGAGGTCCGCTGGTGCGCGCCGAGACGGGCGAGTGGATGGGCCTGTCGGTGGGTTACCGACTCCCGGAGACCCCGGTCTCGGACGATCCAGCTCTGTGGACTCAGATCCCCGATACCCGCTTCGCTGCCTACCAGCGGGCCGACCGGATCCTCACCGAGATCGACGCCCGCGGCGGGATCGGCTCGGGGTTCCGTCTCGTCGACACCCCGTGACCGACCCCACCGCCGGAGTCGTCAGAGTTCGCGGAAGCGCGGAATCAAGTGTTCGGCAACGTTCTTCGCCTCGTCGATGAGCGGCCATCCCGCGAGGATCAACGAGGTCAGTCCGGTCGCGTCGCGCAGGCTACGGACATGTCCGGTGATCTCGTCGGGGTTGCCGACGTAGTAGACGGCCGACGATCCCGTCGCGAAGATGTCCAGCGGTGACCACGCTGTGATCCCCGCATACAATCCGTCGCCGAGGTAGAGATCCTCCGGTTCGGGCAGCTTGCCCGCGTTGATCGTGTCGACCCAGCCCTGCCGCTGCGCGTCACGCGCGGTGAAAGTCTTCAGATCCTGCTTCCCGTGGGTGCGGCGGCGGACGGCCTTGTCGAGGACGTCCTGGATCTGCTCGATCCCGGCCTTCTCGAACAGCGACCGGAACCGCTCGAGTGCTTCACCCCGGTCCGGGCGCACGATCACGCCGGACAGTGCGCCGAAGTCGGTGTACTCACGTCCCTGTTCTGCAGCCGATTCTCTTGCGGCGGTGAACTTCTCCGTGACGAACGACGTCTCGCGCAGCATGATCAGGTAGGCGTCGAGGATCTTGCCGGCGTTCTGCAGACCGGCCGGGGAGTCGCCGGTGCCCCACAGTGGCACCGTGTGGTCGGCGGGCGCGTCGATGCGTAACGGCGTGTTGGGGAAGTTCGACTCGGTGCCCGCGGCGTAGATCCGGCGGAAGTCGTCCCAGTACTGCTCGCCGAGTTCGTATCGGCGGTCGTGCTCGACGTTCATGTCGTACTTGGTGAGAATGTTCTCCCGGCCGTTGACCGAGTTGATCATCAGGCGGCCACCGCTGAACGCGTCGAAGGTCAGTGCCTTCTCCGCCAACAGCCGTGCGGGCGTCATGTTGGCGTAGATCGCGACGAGGAACTTCATCCGGGTCGTGTGGGCTGCGGCCCAGGTCGCCGAGATGAACGGGTCGTTCGGCCAGGTGGCGACGAGCGCGCCCTCGAACCCACCGTCGTCGATGGTCTTCGCGAGTTCGATCTGCCGCTGTCCGTCGACCGGGTACAACCCGCCCGGGCTCCAGGGATAGTCGCCGTCGGCCTGGGTGAGATACCAGAAGGTCTTGATGGGCATTACTTGGTGTCCTCTGTCGGAAGGTCGAGCGGTTCGATCCGGGCGCGGGCGCGCAGGGTGTCGGCGTCCACGGCGTAGAGCGCGTCGAGGTAGGCGACGGCGAAGGAGCCCGGCCCGGTGGAATTCTCCTCGGCGATCTCGGAGGCCGCAGCGACATGCGCGTGGGCGGCGGCGAGTCCGGTGAGCGGGGTTTCGGCGACCGCGAGGTACGCGGCGACGAGTCCGCCGAGAGAGCATCCGGTGGACGTCACACGCGGCAGCATCGCGCTTCCGCCGGCGATACGCAGGCCGACGATCGTACCGTCGCGGTCGCGTCCGATGAGATGGTCGACGGGACCGGAAGCCGAGACGGCTTCGGCGTGATCGAGCAGGGCAACTGCGGCGGGAACAGCGGCGGCGGCCTCGTCGGCGCTGTCGACGCCGCGCGTGTCACCGCCGAGCCCGGCGAGCGCGATGATCTCGGAGGCATTGCCACGGATCGCGGTGGGGCGGAACTTCAGCAGATCGGCGGCCAGCGAGGTACGCCACGCCAGTCCACCTACGCCGACCGGGTCGAGGACCCACGGGGTGCCGGCCTCGTGCGCTGCCTCGGCAGCGAGAGTGAAGGCTGTCGCGGTCTCGTCGGAGGGCGTGCCGAGGTTCACGAGCACCCCGCCGGCTACGCGTGCGAAATCGGCTGCCTCATGGGCATTGTCGATGTGTGCGTTGCTCGCGCCGGCGGCGAGGAGCACGTTGGTGAGGAAGTTGGCGGAAACGATGTTGGTCAGCGAGTGCACGAGGGGTACTCGGCTGCGGAGCACGTCGAGGGTGGCGGCGAGATCGTCGACGGTGGGAGTCGTGGTCACGGTGGATCCTGTCGGGGGAGGGGCCGGGCGAAGCGGGGTCAGGCTCGCGGACATCGCATCATGCGCCGCCGCTCCTTTCCTCGAGCGTGCGCATCGGGAGCGCCGGGTCGGCCGTCCACTCCTCGAGGGAACCGTCGTAGACGGCGAGGTCGGTGTGTCCCGCACGCACCAGTGCCAAGGCGAGCAGGCATGCCGAGACGCCACCGCCGCAGTACAGGATCAGCGGACGGCCCGATCCGGCGAGTGCGGCCTCGGCCAGTTCGTCCACTCGGTCGGTGCTGTGCAGGACGCCGTCGGCGAGCACGCTCTTGGCGGGCAGATTCCGGCTTCCGCTGATATGGCCGCGCCGCGCGTAGCGGGTCGTGGCGGTTCCGGCGAACTGCTCGGCATCGAGTGCGCAGACCAGGGTGCCCGGTGCGTCCCCGGACACCACGGCGAGCACGTCCTCGCGGTCGCGCCACAGTCCCCGGTCCGTCAGACCGGTTCGAGGGGTGGCGGCACGAAATCCGGCGATGTCACCGCTGTCGACGGGCAGTCGCAGCGCCGTCCACCGCGCGAGACCCCCGTCGAGCACACGTGCCGGAATGCCGACATTGCGCAGCATCCACCACAATCGGGACGCCCAGGTCATGCTGCCGTCGTCGTAGATCACCAGATCGGCGTCGGGGGCGACGCCGAGTTCGGCCAGGGCCGAGGCGAGGTCGTCCGGCGCGGGCCGGGAGAAGTGCAGCCGGGTGTCCCGCGCGCTGAAGCCGTCGAGCAGGTCGGCGTGCAGAGATCCCGGAATGCGGGCGTCGCACCAGGTGGCATAGCCGGACTCGGGTCGGTAGTCGCCGTCGAAACGAGGCTTCGGGAAGGACACCGTGGCGTGCAGGATCGTGTACGCCATGGGGTCGACCGAGAGTTCTTCGGCGCTGATCAGCACCTGTTCGTCTCGGAAAGCCGCCTCGGCCACGCGTTCGGTCCTCTCGTCGGGGTTCGCTGGACGACGCTAAACGACGAATAACGTATACGCAAGTATGCGAACGTGGACAGTGGCATAATCGCCACACGTAACCGGCGCGTCTACGGAGGGGTATGGATGACCGAGCAGGATGCTGCGGCCGAGCTGGAGAGCTCGCTCCTCGTCGAATCACCCACCGGTCGCGACGACCAAACCTCCAAGCAGTACTTGCGCCTGCGTTCGGACATCCTCGCCGGGAAGTTCCCTCGCGGTGCCGCCTTGCACGAGACCCAGCTCAGTGAGACCTACGGAGCCTCACGCACCCCGATTCGCGAGGCACTCAACTGGCTCGCGCACGACGGCCTGCTCGAACGCGCCAGTCGCGGCTTCCGGGTCCGCTCGGGCACCCCGGAGGACGTGATCGAGATCTACGCGGCGCGAGTCGCGCTCGAATCCGAGGCGGCCGGTGCCGCAGCGATCCGGCACACCGATCTCGACATGGCCCGCCTCGAGCGACTGCACGATTCGTGTTGTTCCGCGACGGACGACGCCGCGGTGCGCATCGGGAACTTCCGGTTCCACGAGGCGTTGTGGCAGGCCGCGCACAACGCGACGATCACCAGACTGCTGGTGCGGCTGACCACCCAGCTGCGGATATACGATTCCGGCCCCCCGTCCAACTACGGCGAGCCCGACCTGCTCAACGAGGAACACGCGCAGATCCTCGACGCTCTCCGGCAACGGGACGAGACTGCGGCCCGCGAGCACATGCGGGCGCATCTCGAACGCAGCCGCGAGCAGCGCATCCGTCTGTTCGCTCGCGGCTGAGCATCATTTCCCGCCGTGCGCCTCGGTATCGCCGGCGAGGATGCGATAGAGGGACTTCTTGGCTTCGGTCAGGACCGCGTGCGCGGCGGCGATCTCGGCGTCGGAACCGCTCATGGCGACCGATCGCGCCGCGCCTTGTAGGTCGCGGAGCGCGAGCCGAAGGTCGGGTACTCCCGAGTCGCCCTGGTGGACGACGAACGGATCTATGACCTCGTTCTGCGGGTCGTCGAGATAGCTGCGCCCCTCGTCGGTCAACGAGACGAGCTTCCGTCCACCCTCCTTCTCGACCGTGACGAGTCCTTCGTCCTCGAGTTGCGAGATCGTCGGGTAGATCGCTCCAGGGCTCGGGCGCCAGGCGCCGCCGGTTCGTTCGGCGATCGCCTCCATCAGTTGGTAGCCGTGCATCGGCTCGGTGCCGAGCAACCGCAGGACCGCGGCGCGGACGTCGCCGCGTTGCGCTCGGCCGCGTCGGCCTCCTCTCGGTCCGCCACCGCCCCGCCCGAAGGCACCGCCCGGACCACCGGCACCGCGAAGCGGGTGATGGCCGAGTTCGTCGTCCTGGGGGAGATGTCCTCTGCGGCGCGGTCCGTCCGCTCCGAACGGGCCGCCGGGAAAGTTTCGATCCTGCATGGCGCGACGTGGGCCGCGGCGATGTTCATGGTGTCGCATGATTGCCCTCCTCATTTGTCGATACAATCACGATAGAACGCGATATATCGTTAACGCAAGGGTGTGGCCGGTCGAATGCAGAATCGAAACCGGTCCGATCACCGCAGTGGGGCCGACGAACCGACGGGGTGGACCGACGTCCGTGTATGTCGGCCCTCGCCGGTACGCTCGGCCCGTGGCTCTGTACCGGAAGTATCGACCTGCGACCTTCGCGGAGGTGGTGGGGCAGGAGCACGTCACCGTGCCTCTCAGCACGGCGCTCGACACGGGCCGTATCAACCACGCATACCTGTTCTCGGGGCCCCGTGGGTGCGGCAAGACGTCTTCGGCCCGCATCCTCGCCCGCTCGCTCAACTGCGAGAGCGGGCCGACGTCGACGCCCTGTGGCACGTGCCGGTCGTGCGTGTCCCTCGGGCCGGGCGGCGGCGGCAACCTCGACGTCACCGAACTCGACGCCGCGAGCCACGGCGGTGTGGACGACACCCGCGAACTCCGCGACCGCGCGTTCTACGCTCCCGCCGAGTCGCGCTATCGCATCTTCATCATCGACGAGGCACACATGGTCACGACTCAGGGCTTCAACGCCCTGCTCAAGATCGTGGAGGAGCCTCCGGAACACCTGATCTTCGTCTTCGCGACCACCGAGCCCGAGAAGGTGCTGCCGACCATTCGGTCGCGTACACACCACTATCCGTTCCGGCTCCTCGCTCCCACGGCGATGCGGGGTCTGCTGGAACAGATCTGCGGGCAGGAGAACGTGCAGGTCGAGGACGCGGTCTATCCGCTCGTCATCCGCTCCGGCGGCGGGTCTCCGCGCGACTCTCTGTCGGTGATGGACCAGCTTCTGGCCGGTGCCGGGCCCGAGGGCGTCACCTACGACCGTGCTCTGTCGCTGCTCGGCGTCACCGACGTCGCGCTCATCGACGAGGCCGTCGATTCGCTCGCAGCCGGCGACGGCGCGGCGCTGTTCGGCACCGTCGAAAAGGTGATGGACGCCGGCCACGACCCGCGTCGCTTCGCCGTCGATCTCCTCGAGCGCTTCCGCGACCTCATCCTCATGAAATCGGTCCCCGATGCTGCGGAGCGTGGTCTCGTCGATGCCCCCGGTGATGTCCTCGAACGGATGCGCGACGAGGCGAGCCGCCTCGGACCGGCCGGTCTCACCCGCTACGCCGAGATCGTGCACGCCGGCCTGGGGGAGATGCGCGGCGCGACGTCACCGCGTCTGCTGCTCGAGGTGATGTGCGCGCGGATGCTGCTCCCGGCGGCGTCCGACGCGGAAACCGCAGTGCTGCAACGGCTCGAGCGCCTCGAACAGGGTGTCGTCGTCGCTCCGGGCGGAAGCGCCGCCACGCGGCCGGTGGCGGCGCCTGCCGCACCCCCCATCTCGCCCGACGAACCCGCGGCACGCTTCCAGCGGCCCTCCCAACGCCGGGCGAGCGACGCACCGCCTGCTACGCCGTCTCGTGAGGTTGCCCCACCACAACCGGAATCACCTGCACCGCAGGCTCCGGAGCAGCAGGTGCCGGCCCCGACGCCGCCCCCACCGGCGCAACCTCCCGGCGCGCCGGACGCTCCGCAACAGCAGACAACGCCCGACGAGGTTGTCGCGCAGGAGGTTCCGTCGCCCGCGCCCGAGATCGAGGAGCAGGCCGCGCCTGCTCCCGAGCCCGAGCCCGAGCCCGAACCGGCCCGTCCGGCAGGCGGTCCCGACGCCGCCCAGATGCGGGGCGTGTGGTCGGAGGTGCGTGCGAAGGTCCGCGAACGGAGCCGCACCGTCGAGGTCATGCTCTCGGGTGCCACCGTGCGCTCGGTCGACGGCACTCGCGTCGTGCTCGTGCACGACTCGGCCCCGCTCGCGAAGCGACTCGCCGATTCACGTAACGCCGCGGTCATCGCTGATGCCCTGCAGGCGCTCTTCGGTGGAGAGTTCGAGGTCACCTGTGTACACGGATCGGCCGCCGAGACGCCGGTGAAAACTCAGGTGCTGGAAAAGAACTCGCGTCCTTCGGGTCAACCGCGCTTCTCCCGGCCGAGTCAGGCGAAGAACGCCCCGCCGGCTGCGCCCGTGGAGACTCCCGCAGCGCCGCAGCGGCCGGTGGTCACAGCTTCCCCTTCCGTCGCCCCGACCTTTACACGTCCGTCCGTCGAGAATGTGGACGACATCCCGCCGCCCGAAGCCCCCGATCTCCCCGACGATCCGGGGCCGGGCTATGACGCGCCGCCGCCCGACCCGTCACAGATGACGGAGGCGGATGTCGAGGAGATGTTCGCCGAGGCCGCCACCCCGGGAGATCCGTCGACGCGCCGCGATCCCGAGGAAGTCGCGATCGAACTGCTCAAGGACGTGCTGGGAGCGAAGCCGCTCGACGAGAAGTAACCGTACGGGCCTGGGGCTCCCGACGAACAGCGTCAGGTCTGGGGTATCTCCGTCGGTGTGGGGTGTCGCGAGCTCGAACCGGCCGATCTTCAACTCGACCACCACAAAGCGCGACTGAATCCAGTTGAAGCAGAGTGGGAGGTGTCGAGGAAGTTCGAGGGATCAGCGCCGATTCTGCGGTGAAATTGCCCCGTCGATCTGATGGACGCGATTCGTATATATGGCAGACGGGTATCGCCTCCTCATGAACCTGCACGAACTCCTGCGCGCAGTCGAATCCTTCGACGTGGTGGATCGACCCGCCGAGCGCGTCGCGCAGCGCATACGGCGAGTCCTCGACGGCTCTGCCGTCGACAATCTGCTCCGAGGTTCCTGGCTCGGGCACCCCGTCCATCCTCTGCTCGTGACGATTCCGATCGGATCGTGGGTGTCGGCGGCGGTGCTGGACGCGATGCCCGGGCAGCGGGACGCATCCCGGAAACTCGTCGCCCTCGGACTGGCCGCAACCGTCCCGACCGTGATCACCGGCTACGCCGACTTCTCCGTCCTTGATGTCCCTCGGCGCCGGGTCGGTGCGGTGCACGCCGTGTCGAACGCGATCGGGGCGATCTGTATGGCCATGTCCTATCGCAAGCGCCGTGCCGGTCGCGCGCGAGGTGGGACGGCCTGGACTCTGATCGGTCTCGGTGCCGTCGGTATCGGTGGCGCTCTCGGCGGACATCTCTCCTACGCGCAGGGCGCGGGAGTCCATCAATGGCAGCGACCGTACGAGAGTGTCGATCTGGCAGCAGAACTCGAGGACATCGCGTCGAGGAACTGAGGGGGTTGCCGCTGCCCTGTCAGATGGTGACGGCGGTCAGCGCGATCTCGAGCGGCGCTCCACCGGGCAGGGTGTGGACGCCGACAGCGGTGCGTGCCGGGAGCGCGTTCACACCGAGTTCGCGTTCGATCACGTCCGACGCACCGTCCGCGACCACCGACAGATCGGTGAAGCCGGGCGCGCTCGCGACATAGACGATCATCTCGACCGGCCGGAAGGATGTGCCCTCCGGTAGGATCGCGCGGATCGCTGCCAGCGCGTTGCCCACTGCGACGGCCGCAGCGGTACGGGCCTCGTCGAGGCCGACCTCCGCACCGATCCGCCCGGTGAGGATCAGTTCACCTTCGCGTCGCGGCGTCATTCCCGCCGTGCGGACGGTGCCGCCGGCGAGCACGGCCGGGACGTACCGCCCTTGCGGTCGTGGTGCAACGGATTGCGCACCTACATCATTCGACACCGAGAGCCACCCCTTCCTGTCGCGGATCACTACCCCCGTGCAGCACTCCGCGGTCGTCGATCGAGATCACCTGCGCGCTGCCCTCGGCGCCCAGCGGTTCGAGCACCTCCACCTGGTGGCCGAGTTCGCGCAGTTCGTCGCACACGCCGTCGGCAACGTCGCCTTCGATCCGCAACGCGGTCGGCTCGCCGAGCACGTTCGCATCCGAGCCCGGGAAGACGGTGAAGCGAGGTGCCGACACCGCCTCCTGGGGATCGAGATCGTGGTCGAGCAGATGGGACAGCAACTGCATGTTCCACTGCACCTGACCGTCCCCGCCGGGAGTGTTGCCCACATGCCGTAACTCGCCTGCCGAGTCGGTGACGATCCACGCGTTGAGTGTGTGCAGGGGTTTGCGGCGCGGCGCTATCTCGTTCGGATGACCGTCGATCAGGTAGGCGCCACGTCCGAGCCGGTTGTTGAGGACGATGCCTGTCCCGGGCACTGTGAGCTTCGCTCCGAAGGTGAACGCCAGGGAATGGATGAACGACACCGCTCGCCCGTCGGCGTCGACGGAAACGAACGAGGTCGTGTCCCCGGCGGCGACGGCGAACGCGGCGGCCGGTGCACGCCTGTCGAGCCGCGCGCGACCCGCTGCGATGTTCGCGGGGTCGAGCACCCGGGAGACACCGTCGTTGTCGGACGAGGACCAGCGGAGCCTGTCTTCGAAGGCGACCGTGGCCGCGCGGGCCATCCGGTCGATCGCCGCCGCACCGAGCACGGGATGCGTGCCGAGCGCGCCTTCGCACAGGGCGGCCTGGTGCAGCATCATCCACCCCGGCGTCGGGAGCGGGGTCTGGTGCACGACGTGACCTGCATAGGTGCCGGTGAGCGCTGCCTCCGCGTCCACCGTTGCCGCGGCCTGCCATTCGTCGCCGCTGAACGGTGCTCCGCCTTCCTGCAGCGTAGCCACGCAGTGTTCGGCGAGCGTGCCGGTGTAGAACGATCCCGGGTCGTCGGCAAGGGTCCGGATCGTGTGGGCCAGATCGGGTTGGGGAAGGACGTCACCCACGCATGGGATCCGGTCGTGCGGGGTGTAGACCGAGGCAAGTCCTGCATCTTTGCGGACCGCATGCGCTGCGGTTTGCACATCTGCCCGGGTCTTCGCCGAGCACGGCAGCCCTCGTTCGGCGATGCGCGCAGCCGGTGCCCACAATTCGGGCAGCGGCCGACTGGCCCCTCGACGATGCAATTGGGCAAGCGCAGCGGGCGCACCGGGCACGGCGACCGCGAGGGCACCGTCGAGCGGGATCGCGTCCAGTCCCCGTTCCCGGTAGAAATCCGGAGTGCCGCCGTCGGGACCGTATCCGCTGCCGTTTACGGTCCATACGGATCCGTCCGGTTCGCGTACCACCGCGAAGGCATCGCCGCCGATGCCACACTGCCCGGGCAGGGTCAGCCACGTGATCGCAGCCATCGCCAGGGCAGCATCGACCGCGTTGCCGCCTTCGGCGAGGACACGGGCCCCGGCCTGGCTTGCGAGCGGATGACTCGACGCGACCATGCCCCCGGTCGCGAGCGTCGCCGCTCGTGTCGCGTGCCGGGTCATGCCGACCGCATCCGGCGTCGACGGGGTCCTTCCGGGGGCTCGGCGGGGTCGATCCCGACGAAGATCTCCCCGTCGCGTTCCTCGCACGGATAGGTCTTGATGGGCTCGGTGGCCGGCGGGCAGATCGGCTCCCCGGTCTCGAGGTCGAATGCGCTTCCGTGGCAAGAGCATCCGATTCCGTCCTGGACGAGCTTGCCGGACGACAGCAGGCAGTCGAGGTGTGAGCAGTAGTTGGATGTCGCGTACGCTTTTCCGTCCAGGCGGGAGATGGCGAATTCGTAGTCGTCGGCGTAGAACCGGCGGACGATGCCTTCGGGCACCTGCCCGGATCGGGCCACTCGCTTGAACTCCATGGTCTTTCCTCCAGGCATGTGTGGGGTCTTCGCCGATCAGGCGTCGGGGGACAGGTAGACGGTCTTCTCGGACTGGTAGAACTGCATGAGCGTGGGGCCGGCCTGTTCCTTGAAGGTCTGCGTGCTCGACTGCTTGTAGCCGCCGAACGGCGCGTTCATGGCCATTCCCGTGGTGGGCTGGTTCACCTTGACGAGTCCGGTCCGCGACCCGGCGATGAAACGCTGTGCGTCCGAGAGGCTCCGGGTGACGACGGAGGCGCTGAGTCCGAAGGTGGTGTCGTTCGCCAGGGTCAGGGCATCGTCGAAGGAGCCCGCGCGCTGGAAAGCCAGGATCGGGCCGAAGATCTCGTCGGTGAGCAGGCGCATCCCCGGGGCGGTGTCCGCGAAGACGGTGGGTCGCACGAAAAATCCGTCTCGCAGCGATTCCCCGTCGCACCGCACGCCGCCGCACACGAGACGTGCGCCTTCGTCCGTGCCGATGGATACGTACTCGAGGAACTTGTCGAGCTGGCCGCTACTTGCGAGCGGGCCGACATCGACGGCGGCACCCGAACCGGGTCCTACCCGCAGTGCGCGGGTGCGCTCGGCGACCTTCTCGAGCAGCTCGTCGTGGATCGCTTCGACGGCGATGACACGGCTCGTGCCGGTGCACGCCTGGCCCGATAATCCGAAAGCTCCCTTGACGATCAGTGCGGCCGCCGCGTCGAGGTCCGCGTCGGCCAGGACGACGACGGGATTCTTGCCGCCCATCTCCAGTTGCACACGTCGGTCGGGACCGACGTTGCGGTGGATGGCGCGTCCGACCTCGGTGGACCCGGTGAAGGTCACCGCCGCGATCCGCTCGTCGGCGGACACCGCCGCACCGGCCTTCCCGTTGCCCTGGACGAGGGCGATCGCGCCCGGTGGCAGACCACCGGCCAACAGGGCCTCGACGAGTCGCTGTCCCATCAGCGGGGTGATCTCGGACGGCTTGAACAGCACCGTGTTGCCGGCGGCGAGTGCGGGCCCGAGTTTGCGGGAGGGGATGTTGAGCGGAAAGTTCCAGGGCGTGATCGCACCGACGATACCGATCGGTTCGCGCACGGTGTAGATCGTCGTGGAGCCCGGCGCCGGGAAAGTCGCACCGGTGGCGCGCAGTGCTTCACCCGCGTAGAACCGCAGGTTCGTGGGGGTGCGGCTGACCTCCATCGACGCCTCGGCCCGGGTCTTGCCCTCCTCGCGGATGAGTTCGTCGACGAGTTCGGCCGAGCGTGCGGTGAGATGGTCGGCGGCCGCTTCGAGGATCGCGGCGCGACGCTCCGGCGGCGTCGCGGCCCATTGGGGCGCGGCCTTGTCGAGTGCGTCCACGGCGTTGCGGACGTCGATGGCGTCGGAGTCCGGGAAGGTGCCGATCAGGTCGGTCTCGTCGGCGGGATTGCGACGTTCGAAGACTGCACCGGAGACCGCCGGTACCCAGTTGCCGTCGATGTGGTTCAGGCCGGTGATCGTCATGCGGGCTCGACCTCCTCGTACATCTCCCACAGATCGGTGTCCTCGTCGGCGAGCAGCGCTGCGTCGACCCGGCGGCCGACGAGTTCGCGGGCGGCCATGATGTCCTCACCGCGGTCCATCGCGAACGCGGCGGTAAGGATATCGCCGGCGAGGTAGAAGACCGAGAACTCTCCACTGTCGATATCGCCACGGACGACGAGTTCGGTTGTTCCGGACGTTGATCCGGCAAACTGGATGTTGGTGTCGTATTGATCGGACCAGAACCAGTGCGGGTCGTCGGAGAGCGACTGCCGTCCGACGATCGTGTCGGCGACGACCGCGGCCTGGCGGTTCGCGTTGTCGAAGTGCTCGACGCGGATGTGGCGGCCTTCGCGAGGGGAGAACCGCTTCGCGACATCACCTGCTGCGTAGATGTTCTCGACCGTGGTGCGTCCGGTGACGTCCACTACGATCCCACCGTCGACAGCGAGTCCGCTCACCGCCGCGACGCCGGTGTTGGGGACGATCCCGATACCGATGACCACGGCGTCGGCCTCGACGATTCCGCCGGTGGTCTCGATCCGCACACCGCGATCGGAGGTGGTCACCGAGGCGACACCCGTGCCGGTGCGCAGGTCTACACCGTTGCGGCGGTGCAAATCCGCGCAGTGCCGGCCGACCTGCTCGCCGAGGATGCTTCCGAGCAGATGTCCGGCCTGTTCGAGAACCGTCACCGTCACACCGAGAGAGCGTGCGGTCGAGGCGATCTCGAGTCCGATGAAACCGCCGCCGACGATCGCGAGACTGGATCCAGGGGTCAGGCGGGCGGCGAGGGCGGTCGCGTCGTCGAGCGTGCGCAGGTAGTGGACGAGATCAGGCCGGGATCCGGTGGTGGCGAGTGTACGGGGACGTCCACCCGTGGCGAGGACGATCGCATCGGCAGCGATCTCGCCGCCGTCGAACTCGACGGTGCGACGCGCGGTGTCGATGCGCTGCACCGATACACCCGTGCGGATGTCGATGCTGTTGGCGTCGAGCCATTTCCGGGTCAGCAGTGCGAGGGAGTCGACTCCTTCGCGACCCGCGAGGAATTCCTTGGACAAGGGCGGGCGCTGGTAAGGGGCGTGTTGCTCGTCGCCGAGCAGCACGATGCGCCCGTCGAAGCCGCGGCGACGCAGGGTCCGTGCGGTGACGGCGGCGACCTGACCGGCGCCCACTGTGACTACGGTGCGAACGGTCATGCAGTGCAATCCTTTCCGGATTCGGCCGGTGCCGGACGCGGGGTGGGGTCGACGAGGACGGTTTCGTCGCGCACGAGGACGGGATAGACCGGCTGACAGAGGTCCTGGTCCTCTTCGTATCCGGTCTCGAGATCGAAGCGCCACTGGTGGCCGGGGCAGATGACCCGGCCGTGCAGGAGGGTGCCCTTCGTGAGCGAACGGTCCTGATGGATACACAGGTCGGCGAAGGCGTAGATGCGGTCGTTCGCACGGAACAGTGCGATCGCGAGACCGTCGACCTCCACGCGGAGTTTGCGGCGACGCGTCATCTCTTCGACCGTGGCGACGGCGACCCAGGCAGGGGACTCCGCTGCGGCGCCGGTGCCGGTGGTCCCGCTGCCTCTGATTTCGGTGGACATGCTTCTCCTTCGCTCGTGTGCAACGGGGAGCGGAAGCCGCGAGCGACCTCCGCTCCCGCGCATCGCATCAGGCGGATGCCGGCTCCAGGTCGGGGGCGACGTAGGTGTCGTACAGGCCCTTCGTGTACGAGAAGCGCATCTCCGCTCCCCAGCGGACGAGCTGCAGGCAGCGCTGCTGCAGCTGCGGGGTGTCGGCGCAGTCGAGGACGATCTGATAGCCGCGCTCACCGTGCACCACATCCGAGGTGATGTGCAGGTCGAAGAACTCGATCTCGTCCTCGGTGAAGCCGTACACCTCGCGCAGCGGGACGATCTGCTTCTTGTAGATGCTCGGCACCTGCGATTCGAGGCCCACGACCAGCGCCGCAGTGGCGACGACGAAGTGCTCACGCTGGGATACCGCGTAGCACCACGCCTGCAGACCGCGCGTGACCGCGCTCATGTTGTTCGGATCCTCGACGCGTTCCTTCGTGGTGCCGCACGCCTCGGCGAACTTGATGAGCAGGTCGGTGTGCCGGATGTCGGCCAGTTCCTCCTCGTACATGTTCTGGAGGGTGAAGTCCTTGGCGTCGGTGTAGTGATCGGGGGTGTTGGAGTAGATGTTCGCCAGGTAGTCGGCGAAGGGGCCGACGTAGTGGTAGTGGTTCTCGGCCCACCGGGCGAAATGGTGCTTCTCGAGCTTGCCCTCGGCCCACGCCTTGCTGAAGGATGCGTCCTTCGCTTCGCGTCCCTTGATGGCGTCTTCGAGTGCGGTGCGGAACTCGTCGCGTCCGAGCAATGCGGTCATGATGATGCCTTTCGAGGAGAAGTTTCGTGCGGACTGCGATCAAGCGTTGAGTGCCGAGGTGAGGGCTTCGAATTCGGCGATCATGGCGGCTCCGACCGCCTTGTCCTGTTCACCGTTGCCGCCACTGATGCCGACGGCACCGACGATCTGCCCGTCGTAGACGAGGGGGAAGCCGCCGACGAAGATGGCGAACTTGCCGGGGAGCATGTGGCTGATGCCGAACGCTTCGTTTCCGGGGAGGGCAGGTCCGTTGGGCCCTTCGTTGAACAGGTGGGTGGCTCGCTCGTGGCCGGCGGCGGTGAACGCCTTCGCCATGGCGATCTCGACGCCGGTGAGACGGGCGCCAGGAAGTCGGTGCAGAGCAATGACATTCGCGCTCTCGTCGCAGACGCACAGGGTCTGCTTCACGCCGATCTCCTCGGCCTTCGCGCGGCCGGCGGCGAGCAGGGGGAGCGCGTCGTCGAGGGTGATGCGGTGGATTCGATGCATTGGTCTCCACTTTCGAAGTCGGGTCGGAGAGTCGGACGATTCCCGGTCCGCGTCGGGATCCGTGTGCCTCCCGCCGATGCCGCGTCGCTGAAGTGTCGGCGGGTGCCGGAGTGGTGAAGCGGTGCGTCCGGCGTGGCTCATTTCTAACAGGGCCGGGCGCCGATGGGGACGGTCAAGATCACCGTCATTTTCGGGATCCGGTGTACACAGTGCATGTGTGTCCGGGCCCTACGACTCTGGTAACTGGTGTAGAAAGTGCACACCGCCACGGTGCCGGGCGACTCGTCTCGTGCGGGCAGTCCGACACTCCCGAGGGAAGCAGGTCCATATGGAATCGAGTCCGCGCCTGACTGTCCGAGGCCTGCTCGACGAACCGCTCATGACGGGCGCCCGGGTCGTCGAGCGGGGAGCCGATCTCGACCGGGCGCTCATCTGGGTGTTGCCGTTCGGTGAGGTCGTAGGCCGATTCGACGATCTCACCGGTGTCGCCGTGTACATGCGGCCGGAGTCGCTTGCCGACAGCGCACACGCCCTGTCCGCGCTCGCGGCTCGGGACATCGCGGCGTTCGTCGTCGACGGCGCGGTACCGGCCGACGTGTCCTGGCCCTCGGGGCCGGTGGTGATCGAACTCGACCTGCCCGTGGGATTCGCGGCGCTCAACCGGTTGCTCGCCGAGCGGTCGCTGATGCAGGAAGTGCACGTCATGCGCTATTCCGCGCACGTGCATTCGACCCTCGCTGGTCTGCTGCACCGCGGCGCGGGGCTGACCTTGCTCGTCAAGGAGGTCTCCGCCCTCGCGCAGCATCCGGCGATCGCACTCGACGCGCGCGGTCAGGCCGTCGCCTTCCACGGGATCGATGCTGCTCGGGCGGAAGAGATCTCGGAGATCCTGCACAAGCAGTTGTCGACGGTGACGGCCGCGGATCGTCATGCGCACCACGACACCCGTGTGCTGGAGGAGGTCGTCGGAGGCGCGCGCTGGACGTGCACGGCGAGCACCATCCGGCTCGGCAAACGGTTCGAGGGATGGGTGGTGGTTCTCGCCACGGGGACGTCGCCGGGACCGCACGAGTTGGCCCAGCATGCGGTCGTCACCGAACAGGCGACCGCGATCATCGGTTCCGAGATGCTGCGGCAACGCAGCGTCGACGAGGCCGAGGAACGGGCCCGCGGCGATTTCGTGCAGGCGCTGGTGCACGGCAGTTTCACCAGTCAGCACGACATGCAGGCCCGAGCCGAGTACCACGACATCGACCTTGTCTCTACGTTCGCGGTCTTCGTCGCACCCGGCTACGGGAAGAACCCGGCAGGTTCGGGCGGCGACGAATCCGGCGGACTGCTGCGGTTGGCCCGGTACGCGGCCAGCGTCCTGCCCCATCCCTCGGTGCGCTCCTACGTCACGGTGATCGGCGACGTCCTGGTGGTGGTGCGGTCGCTCCGCTACCGCGACCCGCGCGACATCGAACTCGAGATGGCCGAGTACGCCGACGCGGTATCGCAGGATCTGTCCCGCCGGCGTGTACGTCCGGTGCCGGTCGCGCACGGTGCTCCGGCCGTCGGCGCGGACCAGATCCGGGAGAGCTACCGGCAGGCCCGCGTGGCGCTCGGCATCGGGCAGCGGCTCGGGATGTCGGGCTCGGTGGCGTACCGCGATCTGCGGGGTTACGGCGTGCTCGAGCCGGTTGCGGAGACCGACCGCAGCCGCAGGTTCGTCGGCGACGTGTTCGGGGCGCTCAAACCGGGTACCGACCTCTACGACACCTTGCTGGCCTATCTCGCTGCCGGTGGGAACGTCAACGCGGCGGCGCGGGAGTTGTCGGTACACCGCAACACGATGCTGTCGAAGCTCGACCGGATCTCCCGCGCGATGGCGATGGACGTCCGTCTACCGGAGAACCAGTTCACGGCCTGGCTCGCCGTCCGTCTCGAGCTTCTCGACCGATTGAGTACCTCGGTCGAGAACGAGATCAACTACCGCTGAGAACGGTCGAATCCGGGTCGGTCGCTGCGTGCTCTTCGGGGTCCGTCCCCAGGAACGACGCTGCGAGCCCCGCGCACACGACCGAGGCGCACACTGCGAAGAGTGGCCCCACCGTCCACGAACCGAGCGCGATGGTCACCCACGCCGCCCCGACGGCCGATCCGCCGAAACGGATCAGGTTGAACACCCCCAGCCCCGTCCCGCGCTCACCCGCAGGGGAGCGGGTCGATCCGGCCGCCGCCGGGGTCTGCACCGCGGCGATGCCGGCACCGGTGATCGCCAGGACGGTCGCCACGAGCCACAGTCGCGGTTCGTCCGCCGAAAGGATGACGGCGAGCGCGATCTGCCCGACCAGCAGCACTACCAGTCCCGCCCGCAACATCCGCCGCCCGCCGACACGATCGACGGTGCGGCCGACGACCGGTGCGAGGGCCGCCATGACCGCGGGCAGCGCGAACAGGATCGCCCCGGCCGTGGCTGTCGACGCACCCGTCGCGTGCAACCGCAGCGGCACCGCCAGCAGGGCCGCGCCCAGGCAGAACATCTGCGCGAATGCGGCGGCCGCACTCCGCGCGAACCTGCTCTCGACCAGCAACCGGACGTCGACGAAGGGCCCGGACACGCGCAGGCAGTGCGCAACGAAACCGGCGAGTACGACGATCGAGATCCCCACCGTGATTCCCGCAATGGACGTGGGAACACCTGCCTGCCCGAACATGCTCAGCCCCAGCACGACTCCGGCGGAACCGAGTGTCAGTGCGATCGCACCGGGCACGTCGAGGACCATCCTTCGTCCGGGGAAGATCGGGATCCAGCGCAACGTCCCGGCGAGCCCGATCAATGCAATCGGAATCATAGGGACGAAAACCCATCGCCAACCCCAATGTCCCGCAACGAAACCGCCGAGGGTGGGGCCGATGGCCTGGCCGAGTCCGTTCACGGTGGCCCATGCGCTCACCGCACGTGCGCGTCGGTGCGCGCCGAACAGCCAGGCGATCAGGCCCATGACGGCCGGCGCGAAAGCCGCGGCCGCAACTCCGCCGAGGGCGCGCCAGACCACGAGGATCTCCAGGTTCGGCGCCGTTGCCGCTCCGGCAGCGCAGATCGCGGTGCCGAGCAGGGCGCCGCAATAGACGCGCCGCCGACCGTATCGGTCACCGATATACCCCGCAAGGGGCATTGCCGCAGCAAAAGTGAGAAGGAAGCCGACGGCCAGGAGTGCGCCGTCTTCGAGACTTGCGTCGAAGTCGGAAAGTATCTGTGGCAGTGGGACATTGATGATGTTGTTGCTCAATGTCCCGACGAGGGTTCCGGCGAGCAGTGCGGACAGGGCCAGGGGAGTGCCCGTATCCGTCTCGGATACCGGCGCTGCCGGTGTATCGGTGCGAGTGGTCATCGAACTCTCCGGAACCTCGAGGAACTGCACGGCACGGTTCGTACCGTCGAACCACTTTCGCACTGGGCTGCCGTCGGACGCATCGCCATCGCGGTGTCGAGGTGCACATCGGATCCGGACGAGCCGGTGCAGAGTGCACATTCGGCGGCATCGTGAAGGTGGCGGCGAGCGCGCGACACATGTGCGTAGCAATTTTTCACATCCGATCCCCTCGTGGACACGAAATCGCAAAAGTGGAACACAGTGCACAGCCGGCGTCGCGGGCGCTGTGCAGCGTTCTCGTTGACCGAGTGCGGGCCGTAGCGGAAAGTTCCCCCAATACATCGAATTCCCATTCACTCTCCACGAACACAGCCCGACTCGTTCAGCCCTGTCGAAGGAATCGCCTTGGACGCACAACTCACCGCCGCGCACTGGGTCTACCTGGCCGGCATCCTCGTCATCCTGGCCACCATGGCCCTGCGGAAGAACATCGTCGTTCCTGCAGTCGTCGCAACCTTCCTCACCGCACTGACGTTCTCGGGCAGCATCGTCACGGGACTGTCTTCCATCTTCAACGCGAGCCTCGTCGCGGCGAAGGAACTGTTCAACATCTTTCTCATCATCGCGATGGTCACGGCGATGCTCGGGGCGTTGCGGCACCTCGGTGCCGACCGGATGATGGTCGCGCCGTTCCGACGCGTCATGCGTGCGGGCACCAGCAGCTTCCTCGTCCTCGCCGCCGTGACGTATGTAATCTCGCTGTTCTTCTGGCCGACTCCGGCGGTGCCTCTCGTCGGCGCGGTTCTCATCCCCGTTGCGATCCGCGCAGGCATGTCCCCGCTCTCGGTGGGGATGGTCATTGCGATCTGCGGTCAGGGCATGGCGCTGTCCTCGGACTACATCATCAAGGTGGCGCCCGGCATCTCCGCATCGGCTGCCGGCGTCGAGGCCGACGCCGTCGCGGACAAGGCCATGGTTCTGTCCCTGATCGTCGGCGGCACGGCTCTGCTGATCACCTACTTCGTGCAGAAGCGTCACTGGCGCGCGCCGTCCCCCGACCTCCTCGTCGAGTGGGAGGCCGAAGCCGACCGCGGCATCGGCGACACCCGTGGCGACGACTCCTCGGGCGACGGGGGCGGTTCCCGTCCTCCGCGTCGGCCGGAACCTGCCGGTGGCCCCAGCGACAGCGGTGGAGAGCAGGCGGCGACGGCGACGGCGGTGCTCGTGGCGCCGTCCGAACCGGTCGACGACCAGCGCCACACCGCCGCCGAGAAGGAGCGCCGTGGTACCGCGAAGGCGTTCGCGATGCTTGTTCCGCTCGCCTACCTCGCCTTCATCGTCTACCTGATGCTGGGCAAGTTCACCGAGGTGGTGCCTCCACTGCAGGGCGGTGAGGCCGCTGCGATCGTCGGCGGGATCGCAGCGCTGATCCTGTTCGCCGCCGCGGCGTCGACCGATCGCGGAGGCTTCCTCGAAACGACGTCCGACCACCTCGTCGACGGTCTGGTCTTCGCGTTCAAAGCCATGGGCTGTGTCCTGCCGATCGCAGGTTTCTTCTTCATCGGTAATCCGGATTTCGCGGGTCCGATTCTCGGCCTGCCCGCCGATGCCACGGGGCCGGCCATCCTGTTCGACCTCGTAACCGCCGTGCAGGAACACCTGCCGCAGAATGCCTTCGTCACGTCCTTCGGCATCTTGCTCATCGGTGTGGTCGCGGGGCTCGACGGTTCCGGATTCAGCGGACTGCCCCTCACCGGCGCCCTGTCGGGCGCACTCGGTCCGGCCGTCGACGTCGACCCGTCGACGCTCGCGGCGATCGGTCAGATGGGCAACATCTGGTCGGGTGGCGGCGTCATCATCGCCTGGTCCTCGCTGGTCGCGGTGGCCGGTTTCGCCCGGGTGCCCGTTCTGGATCTCGCCCGCAAGTGTTTCCTGCCGGTGATGGCGGGACTGATCCTGTCCACCGTGTTCGCGGTCCTGGTGTTCTGACGAAGGCGAGTGTTCCGACGGAAGCGACCGGGTCCCTCCTTCAGAGGCCCGGTCGTTCCGGCAGGGTCAGGATCCGGTAGCCGAGTTCGTGGAGCCGACGATGCTCGGTCCAGCGGACGAGCGCCGCACCCGCCATCCCTGAGCGAATTGTCGACGACGCGGACTCGTCCGCCACGGAATATCCGCGTCCGCACTCTCGTTCGTCGTCGGCTCACGACGCGTGCCCGGGAGAGCGCGAACTGTGGTCCCGGCAGGACGGGACAGTCGTCCCTTCAATCCGGGACACCGGGCGCCGGATCGTTCGTTCCACGACGCGCAGGGCGTCGCAACGATCCGAAGGGACCACCATGAACACTCTCGGCACCGAGACCGAACCACTCACGCCGATCACCCCCGACCCTCGTGGTCCCGGTTCGATCTGGGCGTGGACGGGCGCGGTCGCCGGACTCGCCGGCGTCGTGGGCATCCAGGCGAGTATGGCGATGAGTGCCGCGTACAACGAGCGCACCGCCGGCAACGCCGTGGCGATCATGACCGCGTTCGCCGGGGAGCGCACGGCCATGCTCGTCATGCACCTGACGCTGATGGTGTCGACGACATTGCTGCTCGTCTTCGCCGCGGGACTGCAGCGCCGACTGCGCCCGGGCACTCCGGAGTTCAGCCTCGTGCCGACGGTCGCGGCCTTCGGGCTCGTGCTCACCTCGGTCGCGACACTCATGGGTACCGGCCTCGACACCGAGCTGCTGTTCGGCCTCGGGGACACCGATCGGATGGTGCCCGAGGTTGCGGTCTTCGCCTCGCACTGGATGGGCACCATCCCGTGGCTGTGGGTCGGTGCCGGAGTGAGCGGCGTCGCGGTCGCGGTGGCGGCACTGCGCCACCGCGCGGCACCTCGCTGGATCGGTTGGGCAAGCGTCGTTCTCGGTGGGCTCACGCTGCTCCTCGGTATCTCCCCGCTGCAGTACATGGCGGGATTCACCGGTCCGCTCTGGGTCCTGGTCGCAGGGGTGGGATTCGCCCTCGCGGATCGGCGCTCGCGTTAGCGCCACTCCGGACGGTCCGGCGGTGCATACTCACCGCACCATGAAGGAAACAGTCACGGCGAACGGATCGGCGGGTACCGGAGCTCCGGTACCCGCCGCCGTCGTGGCTGTCGCCTCCTGGCTGCTCGCCGTCGCGGCCGTCGTCGTGTTCGTCGCGGCCCGTCCCGTGCTCGACTCCGACCAGTTGTTCTTCCTCGTGGACGTGGTCGGTGCCGCCGTCTACGGGACGGTCGCCGGCGTGATCCTCGCCCGCCGGGTCCATGCGGTTCCGATCCTGCTGGCCGTCGCGTCGATCGGGGTGGGCCTGGCCGCGCTGTCGTACAGCTGGACCGAGCTCGCTCTCGTACGCCCCGAACTGCCCGTCGGCTTCCTCGGGCCGTTGCAGAACACGGCCTGGATTCCGGGGACGCTCGCGTTGTTCCTGGTGGTGCCGTGGCTCGTCCGCGATCGTCCCGCCGGCACCCTCGTCCGAACAGGGGTGTCTGCCGGCGCGGTGACGATCGCCTGGTTCTTCTGGGCGCGCACGTTCACGGAGATCACCGACGCCTGGTTCGTCGGACCCGTTGTGGCCGTGGGTTTCCTCACCGCCGGACACGTCGAGTGGCGCCGTCGTCACGCCCCTGTGGCCGAACGATCCGGGATGGGATGGCTCGCTCTCGGCAGTGCGCTCATGACCGCCTCGTACATCCCGCTGGCGGTGCCGGATGTGCCGTGGATGCTCACACCTCTGCTCCACCTCGCGACGCAGGCCTTCTATCCGGTCGCGATCCTCGCCGTCGTGTTGCGCCAACGACTCTGGGGAATCGATCTCGCGGTCGGACGCGCCGCGCTCGCGGGCAGTCTCACCGCTGTGCTCGTCACCGGCTATCTCGCGGTGACCGTCGCGGTCTCGTTGGTGCTCCCGAACGAATCGGTTTTCGCCCAGGCCGTCGCAGCGACCACCGTGGCCCTCGCTGTGCAACCCGTGCGGGTGTGGCTCGGTCGGCGAGTGCATCGTCTCGTCCACGGCGACGGAGTCGATCCGGTGCGTGCGGTGCGGATCCTCGGTCGGCACTTCGCCGGTGCCGATTCTCCCGACCTGCTGTTGGGTGAACTCGCGGCCGGCATCGGTACCGCGCTGCGTCTCGAATCGGTCGAGGTGCGGCGCGGGAGCGAGGTGCTCGCACGCTGGGGGAATGCCTCGGGGTCCGTCGAAGAGGTGCCGGTCGGATCCGGTGCGGCCACCCTTGCCGTCACGGCCCCTCCGGGAGAAGCCCTCGGTGCACGCAGCAGGCGGGCACTCGCCGAACTCGCGACCGTCGTGGACGCCGGGCTCGTGGTGTTGCGGTCGGCCGAGGATCTCGAAGAGGCCCGCCGCCGCCTCATCGAGGTCCGGCTCGAGGAACGCCGTACCATCCGCCGCGAACTGCACGACGGGCTCGGGCCGTCACTCGCCGGGGTGCGGCTCGGTTTGCAGGGCGCGCGCAACCTCGTCATCACCGACCCGCAAGCTGCGGCCGAACTCGTGGACGAACTGCTTCGTGAACTGGAAAGGCAGGTCGACGGTGTCCGTGAGCTGTCGCGCAGTCTTCTGCCTCCGGTACTCGACGAACTCGGTCTCACCGCAGCGCTCGACGAACTCGTGACAACGCACGCCCGCGCGGGATTCCGTGTCGATCTGCAGACCGACCTTCCCGCGGGGATGTCCGGCCCGATCGCATGGGCCGCCTACGGCATCGTGTCCGAGGCGATCATCAACGCGCGGCGGCATTCCGGCACCGGTGAATGCACGGTGCGGGCCGCAGCGGAAGGTGACGTGCTCGTTCTAGATATTGCCGACAACGGGCAGGGACTCGCGCGCGACGCTCGTGTCGGCGTGGGCACACAGAGCATGCGCGAACGGGCCGGTGAGGTGGGCGGAACGGTGGTCATAGAATCCGGCGACCCGCGCGGTGTCGTGGTACGAGCACGACTTCCCTGGTGCGAATCATGAGCAATGTCAAGGTTGTACGCGTTGCCGTGGTCGACGACCATCCCGTCTTCCGTCTCGGCATGATCGCACTGCTCGGCACCCTCGACGGAATCGAGGTGGTGTGTCAGGCCAGTTCGGTCGGCGAGGCGCTCGACGTGGTGACCGCCGAGGTCGACGTCGTGCTCATGGATATCGAGCTCGGTGACGGCTCGGGGATCGACGCGACACGCAGCATCCTCCGGCGGGTGCCGGGTACGCGGATTCTGATGGTCACCATGCACGAGGACGAGGACATTCTGGTCGCATCCCTGCGGGCCGGGGCGTCCGGCTTTCTCGTCAAGGGAGCGGATCCGTCGGGGGTCGAACGGGCGATTCGGGCGGTGGCCGAGGGGGAGATGATCGTCGGCGCATCCGTCGCTGCGAAAGCGCTTGCCGCGATCGCGACATCCCGCCATACCGCGGCAGCTTTCCCGGAGCTGACCGAACGTGAACGAGAGATCCTCGATCTCGTGGCGCGCGGACTCGACAACGCGGCGATCTCCCGCCGCCTGGTGCTCAGTCAGAAGACTGTACGCAACCACGTGTCGAACGTCCTGGGGAAGATCGGTGCGTCCGACCGGGCGGCGGCGATCGTGCGTGCGCGGGATGCGGGGCTGGGGACCGGTTGAAGCCGCGCTCAAGGCGTCATCGTCGTGACGAAGGACATCCGGTCGCCGCGATAGAGCGAGCGACGATGCTCGATCGGCGCGTCGTTCTCGTCGTACGAGATCCGCTCCAGCAGCAACATGGGTGTGCGGGTGTCGGCATCGAGCAGTGCCGCCTCGCGGGCATCGGGCAGCGTGGTCTCGATTCTCTCCACCGCACGCGTGAAGGTGACTCCGCAGGCGCGGATCGCAGAGTACGGAGACGATGCCGGATCCAACGTTCGGAGAAGATACGGAAAGCGTTGTGCGGGAAGGTGGGTACGTTCGAGACCGACGTGCACTCCGTCGGTGACCAGGACGCATTCGAGTTCCAGGACGGGGTCTCCGGCCTCGAGTCCGAGCCGGCCGGCGAGCTCGTGGTCGGCGACGAGATCGGTCCACGTCACCGGCACCCGCTCAGCGGTCCGTCCCTCGAGGTGGGCCGCCTCTGCGTAGGAACCGATCATCAGTCGCTGGACGATCTTCGGCCCGGCGACGATGGTGCTGCGCCCACGCCGTTCGATCCGTCCGTCGACGAGCAACTCGCGCAACGCCTGGCGGACGGTCTCGCGAGCGACGTCGAATCGGGTTGCGAGGTGGCGTTCGGAGGGCACATGATCTCCCACGGCGAGCAGGTCGAGGAGATCCTCGACCTGGCGACGGACGATCTGGTGCTTGAGGGTCCGCCCTTCGCGAACGACTGCCGACACCCACTCAGCGTAACCGAATTCCGGCCTGTACCAACTGTTCACCGTAGATTCTCCTGGCCGCTTCGTTGCTGGTCTAGACCATCGGTGCCGTTGCATGGGTGGTGATCGATCCGCCGTAGTCGGCGTTGTTCGGGCGCCGGTGCCGGCGGGGTGGGATTCCTTCTCTTCGAAGCGGTCCGGAGCTCACGTGGAGGTACGGCCGAGTGCCGGCGGTGTCACATCGCCCTGCCTCGTGGGCTCGGCGAGCGCACGGAGTAGTGGTTCACGGTCAGCGGGTGCCCGGCCGCCAGACGCATGCCTGCGAGATGGTGGGGTCCCCGGCCCGCGGCACCCGCATCCGGGGACGCGGCCGTCCCACTCTTCTCCCTCGATGCGCCGGAGAGGGCTGTGTCCGGCACCGGGCCTGTGGGCGGCGGACACGCCGCGGGCGTGCCCACGCAGGTTCGGTTCGGTCACGGACACCGATCGCTTCGGTCCTTACCGCTGCGGCCCCCCGCTCCTAACGTAGGGGAGGTTGGGCACGGCGGCCCTCTTGCAGGGCCGTGGGTGCCGTCGCTCCGCAAGCACGGGAAGGAACCTGCGCACTGTGACCACCGAGGCATTCATCTATGAAGCCATCCGAACACCACGCGGCCGAGGCAAGAAGACGGGCTCGCTGCACTCCGTCAAGCCGATCTCCCTGGTTACGGGCCTGATCGAGGAGTTGCGTGTCCGCTTCCCCGATCTCGACGAGAACCGCATCTCCGACCTGATCCTCGGTGTCGTCGGCCCCGTCGGCGATCAGGGCGCCGACATCGCCCGCACCGCTGTCACCATCGCGAACCTGCCGGTCACCACGGGTGGCGTCCAGATCAACCGCTTCTGTGCGTCGGGCCTCGAGGCCGTCAACATGGCTGCGCAGAAGGTCCGCTCCGGCTGGGACGAGCTCGTGCTCGCCGGTGGTGTCGAGTCCATGTCGCGTGTCCCCATGGGCTCCGACGGTGGCGCGTGGATGCTCGATCCCGCCACCAACTACGACAGCTACCTGGTGCCCCAGGGCATCTCTGCCGACCTCATCGCGACCATCGAGGGCTTCACCCGCGAGGACGTCGACGCCTACGCTCTGCGCTCGCAGCAGCTCGCGGCGGCAGCCTGGTCGGGCGGCTACTTCTCCAAGTCGGTCGTCCCGGTCAAGGACCAGAACGGCCTGACCATCCTCGATCACGACGAGCACATGCGTCCCGACTCCACCCTCGAGGGTCTGGCGAAGCTGCAGCCGTCGTTCGCGGGTGTCGGCGAGATGGGCGGCTTCGACGCCGTGGCACTGCAGAAGTACCACTTCGTCGAGAAGATCAACCACGTCCACCACGGCGGCAACAGCTCGGGCATCGTCGACGGCGCGGCACTCGTGCTCGTCGGTTCCGAGCAGGCCGGTAGGGATCTGGGTCTGACCCCGCGTGCCCGCATCGTCGCGACCGCCACTTCCGGCGCCGACTCGACGATCATGCTCACCGGCCCCACTCCGGCAGCGCACAAGGTTCTCGCCGCGGCGGGCCTGACGGTCGACGACATCGACCTGTTCGAGATCAACGAGGCGTTCGCCTCCGTCGTCCTGAAGTTCCAGAAGGACCTGAACATTCCGGACGAGAAGCTCAACGTCAACGGCGGCGCCATCGCGATGGGTCACCCGCTCGGCGCCACCGGCGCCATGATCACCGGCACCATGGTCGACGAGCTCGAGCGTCGCGGAGCCAAGCGCGCCCTCGTCACCCTGTGCATCGGTGGCGGCATGGGTGTGGCCACCATCATCGAGCGCGTCTGACACCGGAAGGAATTCGAAAAACAGTGAGCGACAACATGATTTCCTGGGAGAAGGACGCCGACGGCATCGTCGTGCTGACCCTCGACGATCCCAACCAGGGCGCCAACACGATGAACGAGCTGTACAAGGCGTCGATGAAGGCCACCGTCGACCGCCTGTACGAGGAGCAGGACTCCATCACCGGTGTGGTGATCACCTCCGCGAAGAAGACCTTCTTCGCCGGCGGCGACCTGCGCAACATCATCGAGATCGGCCCGGACGACGCGCAGGCCGCGTTCGACGAGGTCCAGGGCATCAAGGCCGACCTGCGTCGCCTCGAGACCCTCGGCAAGCCGGTCGTCGCAGCCATCAACGGTGCCGCCCTCGGCGGTGGCCTCGAGATCGCTCTCGCGACCCATCACCGCATCGCTGCCGACGTCAAGGGTGTCCAGATCGGACTGCCCGAGGCCAGCCTCGGCCTGCTTCCCGGTGGGGGTGGCATCACCCGCACCGTGCGACTGCTCGGCATCCAGACCGCCCTGCTCTCGGTTCTGCTGCAGGGCAACAAGTACAACGCCGTCAAGGCCAAGGAGATCGGCCTGATCCACGAGGTCGTGGGCAGCGTCGAGGAGCTCGTCCCGGCCGCCAAGGCATGGATCAAGGCCAACCCCGAGGGCGGCGTCCAGCCGTGGGATGTCAAGGGCTACAAGATCCCCGGTGGCACCCCCTCCAACCCGTCCTTTGCCGCGAACCTCCCGGCCTTCCCCGCGAACCTGCGCAAGCAGATCAAGGGCGCTCCGATGCCGGCTCCGCGTGCCATCATGGCTGCCGCGGTCGAGGGCTCGCAGGTGGACTTCGACAACGCCTCGACCATCGAGTCGCGGTACTTCGTCGAGCTCGCCACCGGCCAGGTCGCGAAGAACATGATCCAGGCGTTCTTCTTCGACATGCAGTCCATCAACTCGGGTGCCTCGCGTCCGAAGGACGTGCCGAAGCGTGAGATCAAGAAGGTCGGCGTTCTCGGTGCAGGCATGATGGGTGCCGGAATCGCCTACGTCTCCGCCAAGGCCGGTTACGAGGTCGTCCTCAAGGACGTCACCCTCGAGGCTGCCGAACGTGGCAAGAACTACTCGGAGAAGATCGAGGCCAAGGCGCTCTCGCGTGGCAAGACCACCGAGGAGAAGTCGAAGGCTCTGCTCGACCGCATCAAGCCGACCGCCGACGCCGCCGACTTCGCGGGTGTCGACTTCGTCATCGAGGCTGTCTTCGAGAACACCGAGCTCAAGCACAAGGTGTTCCAGGAGATCGAGGACATCGTCGATCCCGACGCGCTGCTCGGTTCGAACACCTCGACGCTGCCGATCACCGGTCTCGCGGCCGGGGTCAAGCGTCCCGAGGACTTCATCGGTATCCACTTCTTCTCGCCGGTCGACAAGATGCCGCTCGTCGAGATCATCAAGGGTGAGAAGACCTCCGACGAGGCTCTGGCCCGCGTGTTCGACTACACGCTCGCGATCCGCAAGACCCCGATCGTCGTCAACGACAGCCGCGGATTCTTCACCTCGCGCGTGATCGGCACCTTCGTGAACGAGGCCATCGCCATGCTCGGTGAGGGCATCGAGCCCGCGACGATCGAGCAGGCCGGTTCGCAGGCCGGGTACCCGGCGCCGCCGCTGCAGCTGACCGACGAGCTGAACATGAAGCTCATGCAGAAGATCGCGAAGGAGACCGAGGAGGCCGCCAAGCAGGGCGACACCAAGCTCGGTACCACGCGGCATCCCGCGCTCGACGTGGTCGACTGGATGATCGAGCAGGGCCGTCCGGGTCGTCTCGAGAAGGCAGGCTTCTACGAGTACGACGAGAACGGCAAGCGGCTCGGCATCTGGCAGGGCGTGCGCGATCACTACAAGACCGAGGCGACGCTCGATGTGCCGCTGCAGGATCTGATCGACCGCATGCTCTTCGCCGAGGCGATCGAGACCCAGAAGTGCTTCGACGAGGGTGTTCTCGAGACCACGGCCGACGCCAACATCGGCTCGATCTTCGGTATCGGCTTCCCGGCCTGGACCGGTGGTGTCGCGCAGTACATCGTCGGCTACCCGGGTGGCAAGGAAGGCTTCGTCAAGCGCGCCGAGGAGCTCGCCGCCAAGTACGGCGAGCGTTTCAACCCGCCGGCGTCGCTGCGTAGCTGACGCTGCCCGTGCGTGGTTCCGGTGGTTCCCACCGCCGGAACCGAGCACGAGTCGTCCACAGGAAAGGCCCCCGACCTCTGGGCGGTTTCAAGGGGTCGACGCAACACCGCTGTTAGTTGGTGGTGATTAGATCACGCAGACGCTCGGCTGGGGTATCCCAGCCGAGCGTTTTG
>NZ_JBEYUH010000020.1:0-78680 GCF_040643435.1 Rhodococcus sp. NPDC047139 | reverse complement strand
CTCGTTCCTTCAGCTCAACGCTGTACTTCCGTGGTGCTGCCATGCTCTCTATCCTTCACAGGTTCGAGAGCCTCCGACAGACCCGGGGCGATTCAGCCCGCGGGTCGAGCATGACTTTGTCCAGCGCATTCCGCGCGACGACGTAGCTCTCGGTGCTCATGACCACGTCGAGATTGTCGCGAATCGCCTCGAGAGACAGTTCTCCCGGCTGCCTGGAAGCCGGGCGTCACCCCGATGAACATTCTTCGCATATGATCTCCGCCGACGGCGAACATCTCTCCCGACACGGCCACGTCTTCGTGCGCCAGATACGCCACTGCGGGTGCCGCCGCCTCGGGCGGGTAGTACTTCTCCATGCCTGCAGAGATGGTGTCCCCCATGAGCCCCGTCATTCTCGCGGCAGCTGTGGGCATCACACAGTTGACCTTGATGTCCTTGTTGTCGGCCGCGGCACGGTAGGCCAGGTTTCTCGTCAGACCCCACGTCGCCTCTTTCGCTGCGGGATATCCGGCGAACTCCGCATTCCGAGGAACGCCGCCGACGAGACGTTGACGAGACGGCCGTAACCGCGATCCCACATGTGAAGCCACACCGCGCGGGTGACGAAGAACGTCCCGCCGGCCGCGAGAATGGTCGAAACATGCTGAGCCGCACACGCAATGAACCACTCAGTGGAACTTCGACTTGTCGCGTGGAGTCACCGCGGACGGAATACACACGAACATCCATGAATCACACCGCGATCCGACAGGGAGATAGATGGACATGGGCACACGTTTCGCATTCACGAAGATATTCGTCGACGACATCGAATCCGAAGCCGACTTCTACGCAGCGGCTTTCGGCATGAAGGAGAAGAACCGGCTCACAGTCGATCGAGGGAACGACACCGTGGAGGAGATCATTCTCACCAGTGGCCGGGAGGACGACTCCTCACTGATCGTGTGGCGGTACGTCGAGCGTCCCACTCCCCCGGTAGGGGAGTCCGTGCTCGGATTCAACGTGACCGACGTCGCCGCCACCGTGCGTGCAGTCGAGGAGGCCGGCGGGACTGTCGACACTCCGATCGAGGAGATGCCCGACCTCGGGTTCGCCGTGGCCTTCGTCAGGGACCCCGAAGGACACCTCATCGAGATCGCCCAGAATCTGTAGACGGAACTCGGTACGGTTACCTGGCGACGAGCACGTACCTTCGGCACCGCTCTTCCGTGTCCGGCGCCGGCCGGACACGGAAGAGCGGTCGCTCATCGCACTTCGAGCGGGGCCTCCGCCGGATAACGGCTGGGCGCCATCTTGTAGAACTCGGTCAATCGCGCCACGAATGCCATGTCGTTCATCGGGTCGCTCGGTTCGTCGACGACCTGCCCTTTCGCTCGCATGTCGTCGATCAGGATTGCGAACACCTTGTCGGGAGTCAGGTCGTCGGTGTGGTCCTGGTAGCGGCGAACATCGTCGATATCGTCGAACAACAAGGCTGTGTAGTGAACGAGCACTCGTATATCTGCCTCATCGAAACGCCGAATCTCTTTGTCGCCATTTCGAACCGACCACTGCCCGTCCGCCTCGGCATGCAATCGGGAGGTCATGTCCAACTCGGGATAGTCACGCTGATCCCGGGCCCCGTTCGATTCTCTGCGGTGGTACATCCGGGAATTGTCCGTGAGAAAGGCGGTATTCCAGAACGGAGCCGCGATCCGGGCGGGGTCCTCGTCCGGGCCGTCCGGCCAGTACGTGAAACCACCGTCGATATCGGACCTGTTGAAGTATGTGAGAACCTGGGCCGACTTGACCTCCCAGGCGTCGAAGAGGCCGGATTTGGACATGATCGCCAACAGCCAGATCGGCGTGTTGAACAAGCCCATGCCACGGAAGACAGCCGTGTCGAAATGACCCGGATCGTAACTGTGCGAGGGCCCGCACAGATTGAAGAGCAGGTCGTGCGCCATGCCGTACTTTGCTCCGTGGAGCGACCGTGCGGTGTCGAGAAGCTTACGCCCGAAATAGATGTCGTGTAGCTCGGGATAGAAGACAACACCGTCGTTACCGAGAAATCCCCGGAACACCGGCGCGACGAAGTCCGACAATTTCGCGTCCGCTTTGCGGTCTTTTCCGCCCGAGATCGCGAGATACTCCTCGGTCGAGGAGAAATGATGAGCAAGAATCAGGCGCCACGGTCCGTGCTCCCGGATCACGGAGAAGATCGTCGCGATCTCCTCCGGTGTATAGAAGTTGTCGATCACGGAAGGCGGCGCCACGGGGATCATCGGATGGCGCTCGAGGGTTGTCATTGGGGCTCCTCTCTGCCGCGGCCTCAGCCCGGCGGAACGGCGATCCGCGACACGATAAGCACTTTCGACCCCGTCGGTTCAGATCGGATTCCACGGAGCGGGAGGTTGGCGTCGACATCGTCGTGTGAGCGTCGCGCCCTCCCGGTGTGTGAAACGCCCGGTTGGCCGCACTGTCCTTCTGTGGCCTGATCGTCGGACCAATGAGCATCTCGTGCGCACTCCCGATCGACACCTGCATCCGGGAGATGAATGTGAAATTGCGTCCGCGAATTGTTTCTGCGAGAGGGACGGCCGTAGAGCCGGGAACTATTCGACCCGGCGCAACACGGTACTGGAGCGCCGCTTCAAGAGAGCCGGATAGTAGCCCGGCTGATCGTCAACCGAATCGCGACAGAATCGGACGGATTTACGCCCGGAACCGACATGGTTCCGGTCACCGTGCGCCGCTTCCGGTAGAACGCGGGACTGCGCCCGACTCTTCGAGGAGCCGAGGGCACGGTCCGATCGAATCCGGCCGCAGAACGATCAGAGCTGAGCGCGGACCCTGTCGACCCGTTGCTGCCAGAAGTCGAACCATTCGGGGTGCGGGAAGATGTGTGTCTTGCGCTCTGCCATCCCGCGAACCACAAGATCGGCGACTTCGGCAGTCGAAATGCCCTCCTCCTCGATCATCGAGTCCACCGCCTCCCGAAGCTCGGCCGTCACAGGATCCGCCAGACTTCGCGGCACATGGCCCGCAGGAGCATTGCGTTCGTCGTGGCGAATCGATGTCGCCGTGTAGGCCGGGCACAAGACGGCGACCCCGATGTGGGGATATTCCTTCGCGAACTCGTTCGCCAGAGCCTCGGAGAGCGCGACCACACCTGCCTTGGACACCGTGTAGGGCTGCAGATACGGACCGGTCAGGAAGCCGGACATGGAGGCCGTATTGACGATGTACGCCTCGTCCTGTGCCGCGAGTAGAGGCAGGAAGATGTGGCAACCGTGCACAGCGCCCCACAGATTCACGCCGAGAGTCCAGTTCCAGGTGGCCAGGCTCATGGTCTCGAATCGCTGCAGACCTCCGACACCCGCGTTGTTGCAGAGAACGTGAACGGCCCCGAAGCGGTTCATCGTCGCATCCGCCAGCGACTGGACCGAATCCGGTTCGGCGACATCGGTATCCACAGGCAGAACCTCACCGGAGCGAGACAGCTCCTTCGCCGCTCGGGCCAAGCCGTCACTGTCGTTGTCGGCGACGACGACCTTCATCCCTTCCTGAAGAAATCTGGTCGCCAGCCCGAACCCGATTCCGCTCGCACCGCCTGTGACGACCGCGACACGACCGCGCAGTTCCTTCATCGTTCTCCGCTTCGTCGACCTGGCCGCGTCGTGGACTTCGAATACGACTCGGCAATTACTCTGATCCATAAAGGTATTCGCAGCGCCGCGGAGCCACCCGATCACCCGCTCAGTGGAACAACCGTTTCGGCCCTCATTGCGACCTGTGACCTAATGCACTCACTGTCTTTGGTCTCCATTGGCCCCGCGCCTGACCCCCGATGTCGTCGAGGAGAGTGCTGTGAAGATTGCTCCACGCCTGGCAACAACCGCCTGTACCGGTGCTGCCGTCGCATTGCTCGTATCCGCGTGCGGCGGTGAAGCGGCGTCTTCCGTGTCGCCTGCCGGCGACCCCGTACGTGGTGGAACGCTGGTGTATTCGTACAACACCGAGGCACAATCCGTCGATCCTGCGACCTGCGCCATCGGTATCGGCGTCGGCCCGTGCCAAGCGGTATACGGCGCGTTGCTCTATTACGACCTCGAGACCGGAGAGATCGAACCGGGCATGGCGGAGTCGTTCACCACCGAGGACGGCAAGAACTGGACGCTGAAACTGCGGCCCGGCCTGACCTTCACCGACGGCACTCCGCTCGATGCAGCCGCCGTCGCGTTCAACTGGGACCGCATACTGGATCCCGCTCTTCTGTCGCCCAGCGCCTCCGTCGCAAAGACCATCGACTGGGAGGTCGTCGATCCGACCACTCTGTCGGTCACGGCGAAAGAGGTCAATTATCAGCTCGACTTCGGCCTCACCGAAGCACTCGCATATATCGCCTCCCCCAGCGCGATCGAGACGAAAGGCGCCGATTTCGGCAACAACCCGGTGGGCGCAGGCCCCTTCACCCTCACCTCGTGGGCGCGCGGCACGGAGATGGTCCTCGACCGCAATCCGTCCTATTGGGACCAGCCCCGGCCGTATGTCGACCGCCTTGTGCTGAAGACGATCCCCGCCGACGACCAGCGATTCAATGCCCTGCAGGCCGGGGAAGTCGACGTCATGGCGGTCACCGTGCAGAAATATGCCGAGCGCGCGAAAAGTGCGGGCATGAACGTCGCTCACGGCACCCTGCTCGGAGGCACCGGTGTCCGGCCGAGTCATCGCGGCGCACTCGCCGATCCCGATGTACGCACCGCTATCGCGAAGCTGATCGACAACGAGCAGATCATGAACGCCGTCTACCCCGGTGAGCCGGTGGCGTCGGGTTTCGTCCCGGAGGACAGCCCGTTCCACGATTCGGCCTCGCTTTGGCCCGCGCGCGATGTGGAAGGCGCCCAGCGACTCCTCGACGGTTACCGTGCCCGTACCGGCGCCGGCGATATCGAACTCACGTATGTCATCACCGCCGGGAGCCCGGTGCTGAGCCAGACAGCCGAACTGATCCAGTCCCAGTTGCAGCAGGTCGACGGTCTGCGCGTACGTATTGCTCCTCTCGAAGGCGCTGCTTTCGCGGCCGCACTGACCTCCGGCGACTACGACCTGATCGTCAGCGCTCTGGGAGGCGCGCATCCCGAGAATCTCTACAAGGTGTTCCGTACCGGAGGGTCGTCCAACAACTCGGGCTATTCGAACCCGACCGTCGACGAGGCTCTCGATCTCACCCACACGTCGAACGACCCGGCAGTGGTGGAGAGCGCATACAAGACGGCGATCAACGAGTTGGTGGCCACCAACGCCTATCGCTTCTGGCGGCACGCCCGCACGGATCTGATCAGCCCGGCAAACGTTCATGGCGTCGAAGTGGCTTACCAGTACTGGTTCCGTCCCGAGCTGGTGTGGATCCAGCAGTGATGTACCGGTCCGCAATGCGGCAAGTCGCGAAGCTCGTCACAGTTCTCGGCCTGGTGAGCGTGACGACTTTTCTTCTTCTGGAAACGATCCCGGGTGATCGACTCGCTTCGGTTCTGCCCGAGGGCGCGAGTCCGGAGATGCGCGCCGCCGCCGAGGAGAGGTTCGGGTTGAACGGGTCGCTCACCGAGCGCTTCATGGCGTGGCTCGGCGGTGCACTTCAAGGTGACCTCGGACGTTCGATGCACTCCCAGGTTCCGGTGACGCAATCGATCCTCGAGCGTTTGCCCGTGACCCTCGAACTCGCCGCGGTGTCGATACTTCTCGCACTGCTCATCGCTGTTCCTGTCGGTGTCTACTCGGGTTATCGGCCGGGCGGGATCGTGGACCGCATAACCACGTTCTTGTGCTCGATCACCCTGTCGATCCCCAGCTTCCTCCTGGGCGTGCTGTTGGTGTTCGTCTTCGCGGTGACACTGTCGGCACTGCCGGTCACCGGATGGACCCCACTGTCCGAAGGGCTTGTGCCGCACCTACGCAGCCTTGTTCTCCCGGTCGTGACACTCGCTGCCGTCGAAACGGTGGGTTTCATCCGCCTTCTCAGGAACGACATGGTGGCGACACTCCAACAGGACTTCGTCCTGTCTGCGCGGGCACGAGGACTGTCCACACCGCGGATCCTGATGGTCCACGCACTGCGCCCCTCAGCGTTCTCACTTCTCACGGTGATGGGAGTCTCGCTCGGCCGACTGATCGGGGGAACGGTGATCGTCGAGTCGCTGTTCTCGCTCCCAGGTCTCGGCACGCTGGTGATCACCGCGATCACCGGCAGGGATTTCCTTCTGGTGCAGGGCATCGTCCTCGTGGTGGCGGTCGCGTACGTGTTGCTCAACGCTCTCGTCGATCTGACCTATCCGCTTCTGGACCCGAGAGTGAGGACTTCGTGAGCCACAGCCTCGACAAACCCGCCTCGACCGTCTCCGAAGAACGGCTTCCGATCCTCGATCCGCAGCACGGCAGCGCACCAGTCGACGAACTCACTCCGCCATCGGCCGAAGTGGAACCCGCCGGGCGCCGTCGGCGCCGTCGGGACGTCGGGGCATTCTTCGGCGGGTGCTGGCTGGTCGCGATCGTGCTCGCCGCACTGTTCGTCGACCTGCTGCCGTTGCCGGCTCCGGACCTCGTGGGGAATCTGTATTCGTTACCGCCCTTCCAGAATGCCGAACACATCCTCGGTACCGATCAACTCGGACGCGATCAACTCAGCCGCGCGCTGCACGGCGCGCGGGTTTCCCTGGCAGTTGCGATCGGCGCCACCTTGGTGGCGATGGTGATCGGCACCGCCGCGGGTCTCATCGCGGGGTATTTCCGTCGCGCATTCGACGTCGTCTTCGATCTGTCCACCAACACGATCCTCGCGTTCCCACCGCTGATCCTCCTGATCGCGCTGGTCGCACTGCGGGAACCGAGTGCAGTGACCCTTGCGATCGGACTCGGTGTGGTCGGGGCACCGACATTCGCGCGTATCGCCCGTGCCAACACCATCGCCTATGCGGATCGCGAGTTCGTCATCGCGGCGAAGTCCATGGGGTCGAGCAGCACTCGCATACTCCGCCGAGAAATCCTGCCCAATGTGCTGCTGCCGGTGGTTTCGTTCGCAACCGTCGTCGCGGCCACTCTGGTCGTCGCCGAAGGGTCGCTGAGCTTCCTCGGACTCGGTGTCCCCCCACCTGCACCGAGCTGGGGAGGAATGATCGCTGCCGGGCGGGAGAGTCTCTACGAGAACCCGGCTCTGGTGCTCGTGCCGGGCGTGTTCTTCTTCCTCACGGTGTTCTCCCTCAACCGGGTCGGTGACTGGGCACGTGGACGCGTGGGACGGGAGTCGTCGCTGTGACCTCCAAGGGAAAGGACATCGGCACTGTGACTCAGGTGCTGCCGCAGGACACCGAAGCACCGACGCTGTCGGTGACCGACCTGCGTGTCTGGTTCGATACGCCCCGCGGCATGGTCCGCGCGGTCGACGGCGTCACGCTCGACGTGGCACCCGGACGCACACTCGGGATCGTTGGCGAATCCGGTTCCGGCAAGTCGGTGCTGTCGAGAGCCGTGATGAACATCCTCGCTCCGAGTGCCGTGGTGCGTAGCGGTTCGAGGATCGAATTCGAGGGCCGCGACACTGCCACCCTTGGTCGGGAGGAAGCCCGGAAGCTGTGGGGTGCCCGGATGGCGATGGTGTTCCAGGACCCGATGACGTCCCTTACTCCGGTGCTGACAATCGGTTCGCAACTCACCGAGACGCTGCGCCGTCACCTGCCGATGAACAAATCCGAAGCTCTCGCCCGAGCCGAAGAACTGCTCGAATGGGTGGGCATCCCCGAGCCGCGCAAGCGCCTGAAGCAATACCCGCACAATCTGTCCGGAGGAATGCGGCAACGCGTCGTGATCGCGTTGGCACTGGCATGCTCACCACGCCTGCTGATCGCCGACGAGCCGACGACGGCACTCGACGTGACCGTTCAACATCAGATCCTCACCTTGCTCGAGCGACTGCAGCGCGAGCAGGACATGGCGATGGTTCTCATCACGCACGACCTCGGCGTGGTTGCCGGCAGGTCCGACGAGATCGCGGTGATGTACGCCGGACGAGTCGTCGAGCAGGCACCGACCAAGGTCCTCTTCCGCGAGATGCGGCATCCGTACACAAGAGCGTTGGTGGGGTCGATTCCCCGGATCTCCGACCCCAGTCACACCCGCCTGCGTGCGATCCCGGGCCGGCCACCCACCGTCATCGACCCACCACCGGGATGCGCATTCGCGGCGCGTTGCCCGCACGCGCGGCCACGTTGTCTTGCCGAGACGCCGAGACTGACGACGGACGGAACGACCGGCGACCGGCACCGTCACGCATGCTTCTTCCCCGTCGGCACGCAGGCCGGGGACGACGCGTGGACCACCAATCTGGACGAAGGGCGGACCGCCGCCGGTCTTCCCGTGGACTCGAGGAGCGTGCACTAGATGGCCGGTACAGGAACCGCCCACCTACGGGAAGCGGACAGCCACGATCTGCTGCTCACCGTCCGCAATCTCGTCGTGGAATACGACGCCGGACGAACCGGGAAGGTACAGGCGGTCTCGGATGTCAGCTTCGATATCGCACGGGGCGAAACGCTCGGCGTGGTGGGCGAATCGGGTTGCGGAAAATCGACCGTTGCCAAGGCCGTCATGCAATTGCCGCGGCCCACCTCGGGAGAGGTGAAGTTCAAGGGTGCCGATCTGGCTGCGATGTCACCGCGTGAATTGCGCTCGGCGCGAGGAACCCTCCAGATGATCTTCCAGGATCCCATCTCGTCGCTCAATCCTCTGCGCAAGGTCCGACACATCGTCGCCGAAGGACTGGATGTCGCCGGCGGACGCAGTCGCGCAGCCAAGCAGGCCATGGTCGACGACATACTTTCGGTGGTCGGCCTCGACCCGGCCGTCGCGGGAGACCGGCGACCGCACGAGTTCTCGGGTGGTCAGTGCCAACGCATCTCGATCGCCCGCGCCGTAGTGGTGGAGCCCGAACTGGTGATCTGTGACGAACCTGTCTCCGCCCTCGACGTGTCGGTCCAAGCCCAGATCCTCAATCTGCTCGAGGACATGAAGGAACGGTACGGGCTGACACTGTTGTTCATCGCTCACGATCTCGCTGTCGTGAAGAACGTCAGTGACCGGGTGATGGTGATGTACCTCGGCAAGATCTGTGAAGTTGCGTCACCGGATCTGCTCTATGCCGACCCGTTGCATCCGTACACCGAGGCATTGCTGTCGGCGATCCCCGAACCGGATCCCGAGGTCGCACCGAAGCAGCTCAGCTTGTCGGGTGATCTGCCGTCCCCCATCGATCCGCCGAGCGGATGCCGCTTCCGCACGCGATGCCCACGGGCAGAGTCCATCTGTGCCGAGGAGGAGCCACAGATCCGCGAGGTCCGACCGGAGCATTTCGTCGCCTGCCATCTGGCGTCCTGAGGGCAGAAGGACCAGGACAACGGTGGATCCCGACTTCCGCAATCGAGGTGTTGTGCACGGCCACTCACCGTCTGTCCGGCTCGCCCTGCTCGGTGTGGCAACGTTCGTCGTCACGACGAACTCGCTGAACATCGCCGGACTCCTTCCGAACATCGCCGAAGGGCTCGATGTGTCCATCGGTAGTGTGAGCTATGGGATCACGGCGTACGCGCTGGTCGCCGCGATCGCCTCTCCCCTGTTTGCTTCCGTCTTCTCTCGCCGCTCCCGAACCGCCGTCCTGACCACCGGCCTCGTTGTCGTTGCCGTCGGCACGTCGGTAGCGGCAGTGGCGCCGACCCTCGCCTGGTTCATCGGTGGTCGTGCGCTCTCCGCATTGGGCGCTGCAGCCGTGGTGCCAGTGGCTATGGCAGTAGCGCCGGAGCTCGTCGCTCCTGAGCGGCGGGGGCGCGCCCTGGCGGCGGTAGGCGTGGGTTTCACGGCTGCAACCGCGCTGGGCGCACCCATCGCCACGGCTCTCGCCGCCTTGACAGACTGGCGGGTTTCGATGGGGATCGTCGCTGGACTGGCAGCGTTGGTGTCCTTTGCGATGATGGGGTTCGTGCGAGATCTACCGATCGGGCACGTTCCAGGTGGGCGGGCGCTACTCACCGTTTTCTCGAATCCCCTCCTGCTGATCGCCTTGGTGGGCAACGTCCTCGTCGTACTGGCTATGGAAATTGTGTACATCTTCGGCGCCGAAGTGTCTGGCCGTACCGGCACTCCATTGGCAATCCTGTTGCTGTTGATCGGAATAGCGGGCATTGCCGGAACCTTGGCGGGAGGCCGGCTCGACGACAGATGGGGCCATGGTCCCGTCGGATTGTTCGGCACGGCGGTGTTGGCGTGCACCTTGCTCTTTCTCACGTCGGCCGGCAACAGCTATGCACTGGCTGCTGTCGGATTTGCGGCGTACGGCGTGGCGTCGTGTCTGGTTGTCATTCCTCGTCAGCATCAATTGATCTCGATCGCACCACAGGTGGCAACGGTGTCACTCTCCTGGTTCTCCACCACGAACTATGTCGGCATTGCACTCGCACCGTTGATCGGGGCGCAGCTGGTGCACGATGGTGGTTCGGCCATTGCACTGGGTGGCGCGACGATCGCCTGCCTGGCCTTTGTGCTCTTCGCTCTGGGATTGCGGGTGCAACGTCGGACAGCACACCCCACGTCGGTGGCCGCGACTCTCGCCGACGCCGGTAGTCGGGGTGCAAGAACGCTCGAGTGATCGGGCCCGGGCAGTGGTGGTGAATTACCCCTGATCGCTTGCTGCTGCGGCTTTTCCAGCTCGTCGCCCGAAGAAGCTGCCGTCACCGAGGCTCGCACCGCTGGCGTATCCTCCGGCGCAGACACCGGCTGTGCACCGCCCGGCCGCGAACAGCCCCTGGATCCTCTCCCCCGAAACATGGAGGACTTCCGAATCCACCGTCGTCTTCAATCCTCCCAACGGAAAGCCACTGGTCATACCGCGCAGATCGAAGGCGGCAATCGGAGTTCCGATGGGCCTCACCCATTTCTCATTCTTGGAGAACATCGGGTCGGATCCGCTCTCAGCGTGCGTGTTGTAGAGGTTCACCGTAGAAGTCAGTGCTCCGGCAGGTAGTCCCATCTCCGCCTCGAGTTCGGCGGCGGATTCGCAGACCCACGTCGGTTGCAGACCCGCCGATCCCGGACCCATTACTTCGTCGTGTGTCTGCTGGTCGATGATCAGAAATGCCTCGTTGTTCTGGTGGAACAACATCGCCTGTCCGATTCTGCCCGGGTAGGTGTCCTCGGTGATGAATCGTTGACCGTGCGCATTGACGATGATTCCTCGGACCATGAGCCGAGGTGAGGTGTGGACGGCGACCTCCGCAGCGTCCATGTGTGCGGTCGCAGCACCGAGCGCTTGTCCGATCCGGATCGCCCGACCGTCGTGAGCGTCGACAGCAGATCCCGGACGCCCGAGGAGGGCCGGCACGTAATCACGCACCATCTCCTCGTCGAATGCCAAACTTCCCATCGCGAGCACGACGCCGCGGTTGGCGCGGATGGCAATCGTCCTGCCGTACCTGCGCGCGACCACACCCACGACGCGGCCGTCGTCGTTCACGACCACTGTCAGGACCCGGATGTCGTATTCCGCTTTCACTCCCAGCTTTTCTGCTGTTTCGACGAGGGGCTTCATCAGCATGTAGCCGCCCCCGCGTTCACCGGTCTTCTTGTTGTCCATCTTGGGTAGATGTCCCCGCGGCGCAGGAGGAATCACATCCGCGAAGGGTGCGGCATTCTCTCCCCCGGAGTACATCAGCCCTTCGTCGTGCGCCGGCTCCCAGCCGGGCTCGCCCCAGAACTCCTCCTTGAACGGCACACCGGCTTCGACCAGCCAGTTGTAGTGGTCGACGCTGCCTTCGCAGTACGCATCGATCTTCGCGTCGTCCACAGCGGGACCGAGTGCAGCCTTCATGAAGGTCTTCATGTTCTCAACCGTGTCGTCGAAGCCACACGCCTTCTGCAACGGTGTTCCGCCCCCGAGGTAGATGAATCCACCGGCCATCGATGCTGCCCCGCCCCAACCACCGGATCGCTCGAGGACGAGGACGTCGGCACCTGCTCGCGCGGCTTCCACGGCAGCCGCGACTCCTGCGATTCCGTAACCGGCGACGACGACGTCGGCGGAGAAGTCCCACGCGGAGATCTCGGATTCGGGTACGGGACGGACGGACTCGTCGGGCATGTCGTTCTCCTTCGCGGCAACGTGCGACGGGCAGCACTGTCCCACTGTCACCTTTCGGAAAAGGACCGAATCTCCCGCTCAGTGGTCAACGCGCAAGGCGTCCACGACAGTGACCGCCGACACTCGTCCCCAATCGGTTCGATCGGCATGAGCCGACCGAGAACGAAGGTTTCGCCGCAGCGGGCGGTGAAACCACCCTCGCCTCGTCTCAGGAGGACAACGGATGTCCGATCCCTCAACCCCGCCGCCCGGTGGTCGCCTCGACCGTGAGGCAGCGACCAGATCCACGACCTTCATCATCGCTGCCCTGGTCCTGGCGGAATGTGTGAGCGCCTTCGAGGCCGGGATGATCTTCATAGCCCTGCCACGGTTCGGTGACATCTTCGATGCCCCGGCCTCGACGACCGGATGGGCAGTGACCGCCTTCATGCTCGTCGCTGCGACGACCGCACTTGTCGGCGGGCGCCTCGGCGACCTGTACGGACGAAAGAAGATCCTGATCATCGCAATGATGGTGTCGACCCTCGGTTCGGCCGTCAGCGTCTTCGGTGATTCGATGGGTGCGATCATCGCCGGCCGAGGCATCCAGGGTGCCGCGGGCGCGATCCTACCGCTCTGCTACGGCCTTGCACGGGAGGCACTTCCGCCGGGCAAGGTATCGCTCGCCGTCGGCTACATCAGCGGCGCGGCACTGCTCGCCGGGTCGGGTGGATATTTCGTCGCGGGAGTCCTGCTCGACGTGGCCGACTGGCACATGATCTTCGTTTTCGCGGCCGTGCTGGCCATCGTTGCATCTGTGGTGGCTGCTCTTGCGCTCCCGAGCACCCATACACGCGGCGAACTGCCCCGGTTCGACTATCTCGGCGCCGCACTGCTCACCCCGGGCCTCGTCGCGCTCCTGTACGGCATCACTCAGGGGTCGGCCTGGGGTTGGACGAGTTTCCGCGTCCTCGGACTCATCATCGGCGGTCTCGCCATTCTGAGCGTGTGGACCGTATGGGAATTGCGTGTGGCAGAACCTCTGGTCAATCTCCGAGCACTGGGCACCAAGCGGATGACTCTCAACCTGATCGGTGTTGCCGTCCTGGCTCTCGGCCCGATCGGGGCCGTACAGATCATCACCCCGATGATCCTCCAGGCTCCGACCTCCCTGCCGATCGGACTCGGCATGTCGGCGACCGTGGCGGGTCTGATCGGCGGCATCGGGGCTATCGTCGGATTCGCAGTGTCCCCGATAGCGGGCGTGGTCGCAGGGCGCTGGGGTGGGCGGACCGCGTTCTTCATCGGGGCCGCCCTGTTCGCCGTGGCCAACCTCATGATTCTCGTCGGCCACAAGTCGCTGCCGGTCATGATCGCGGTCTTCGTCGTTGCTGCGGTCGCAACAGCTTTCGCGTACACCGGTTATCCGAAGATCGTCATCGAGTCCGTGCCGGAGGACGTCACCAGCGTCACGACCGGAGTGCTGGCCACCGCCCGACAGGCATTCTCCGCCATCAGCGTTGCCATCGTGTCGGTCATGATCTCGCTGTGGACGGTGCCGGAGACGACCATGCCGACGGCGGCGTCGCTCAACCTGGCAGTCGGCTGGTTCGTGTTGTGCTCGCTGATCGTGGCGGTGATCTGCTTGTTCATCGGCCGCCCGCAACCGGCACGTGACGTCGACGCGCCCGCGACCGGTGACGAGGACGACGCCGACCTATCCGGAGCGAGAGTCTGAGAAGCGAACCCTGTTCGGCACTCCGGTATCGAACGAGCCCACCGTAGAAGACACGTTCACCACACAACCTCGATACCCGCCCCACAGTTGCAACCCCTTGGAGGACCCATGTCGCAGAGCACAACAGAGAACACGAACGAGGAGATCCGCGAAATCGAGGCGGCAGCACCGCCTGCCCGGTTCGCTCGGGGGTGGCACTGCCTCGGACTCGCACGAAACTTCCGGGACGGTAAGCCACATCAGGTGGACGCATTCGGCACCAGCCTGGTCGTTTTCGAGACCGGCAAAGGGGAACTCGCTGTCCTCGACGCGTACTGCCGGCACATGGGCGGCAATCTCGCCCAGGGAACGATCAAGGGCGACTCCGTCGCCTGTCCGTTCCACGACTGGCGATGGGGCAGCAACGGCCGCTGTACCGAGATTCCCTACGCCCGCCGTGTGCCGCCGCTGGCGAAGACTCGGGCGTGGCTCACGCTCGAACGCAACGGACAGCTGTTCGTCTGGCACGATCCGCAGGGCAATCCGCCTCCGCCCGACGTGACGATCCCCGAGATCGAGGGTGTCGGCTCCTCCGAATGGTCGGACTGGACATGGAATTCCATCCTCATCGAGGGATCCCATTGCCGCGAGATCGTCGACAACGTCGTCGACATGGCGCATTTCTTCTACGTCCATTACGCGTTCCCCGTGTTCTTCAAGAACATTTTCGAGGGTCATGTCGCGACCCAGACCATGCATTCGAAGGGCCGCCAGGACATGGAACTCGGGACCAACTACGGAAACCCGGATATCCCCAACAAGTCGTACGCGTCGTACTTCGGGCCCTCGTACATGATCGACTGGCTCGAGAACGAGTCGAGCGGCCAGAAGATCGAAACCGTCCTCATCAATTGCCATTATCCGGTGTCGGAAAACTCCTTCGTCCTGCAATACGGCGCGATGGTGAAGAAGTTGCCGGGCCTGAGCGATGCCGAAGCCAACGAGATGGCCGCACAGTTCGCGGCAGGCGTGGAGATCGGGTTCGAACAGGACGTCGAGATCTGGAAGAACAAGGCGCCGATCGACAACCCGCTGTTGTCCGAGGAGGACGGCCCGGTCTACCAGCTCCGCCGCTGGTACAAGCAGTTCTACGTCGATGTCGAAGACGTCACGCCGGACATGACGAGGCGATTCGAGTTCGAAATCGACACGAGCCGAGCTGTGTCGAGTTGGCAGAAAGAGGTCGAGGAGAACATGGCCCGAGCGAGCACGGACCGAATCGACGCGAACCTGTGAGAATCGCGTCGCCGTAGCACAGCTGCGTTACCGGCGGTGCCGGCCGGACGCAATTCGACAGGCACGGCTCATTCACGGCAGGCCCACACGAAAATCGTGTGGGCCTGCTTGTTTCTATCAGGAAAACCCTCCCGCGAAGCGGGATGCAGCCCTCCTGGAAATACCCTGCCGGCCGTAGGGTTCCGGTATGACAGCCGAGAAGATCTTCGTGGTCGACCGTGTGGTCACGAAGCCGGGATGTGCACGTACGTTCGTCGACAGATATATCGCCGAATATGTACCGGGGGGACGTGAACGAGGTATGACACTCGACCGGATTCTCGTCAGCCCTCCACTCTGGTCCGACGACGAAGCCAACGTCGTCACCATCACGTGGTCGGTCGAAGGCGTGAGATCGTGGTGGGACATGACTCGACAGGGACGGCGAGATCCCGAACTCGGACGGTGGTGGTCGGATATGACCGAATACATCACCGAACGCTCGCGAACGATGGCCGCGCAGGCCGCCGATGTCGAAGGACTTGCCGATGTATAACGTGGTCAGAGTCGTGCACTTCGACGAGTCCGCAAGCGCTTCGGACCGCGCCGAGTACACCGAAACCGTTCGAATCGCCGCCAAGGGACTCGACACGGTCGGGCACTTCGTCGCTCCCACCCTGCCCGGCGTGATCAACGGTGGCGATGTCCTGGTCCACCTACGCTTTCCGTCCTCGGACATCGCCGCTCGCAACACCGGCCGTTTCGACGCCGCCCTCGACACACCGCTCGCGGCATATGTGGACGGAGTCGGCTATCACGCCCCTCCCGCACACACTCGCCCGGACGAGCCTGGCACGGTCTACCGGGTGCTACTGGTGCGAGTGGACCCCTGCAGCCCCGTCGAAGCCGTCGAGGAATTCGAAGGCGACCTGTTGAAGATGCCGGGATACATCCCCTCGATCGTCGCCTGGCGCCTGAGCCGGGTAGCCGATTCGGTGGGCCGTACCCGATGGACGCACGTGTGGGAGCAGGAGTTCACCGATCACGACGCTTTGATGGGCCAGTACCTGAATCATCCGGTTCACTGGAGCATCGTCGATCGCTGGTTCGACCCGGAATGCCCGGAAGTCATTGTCCGCGATCGGGTGTGCCACACCTTCTGCGCTGTGGACGACATCGCGATCGAGTAGGAACCGCCGAATGACGACGAAGTACCCCGGACCGTCGGCAGCGGTCCGGGGCTCGTCCTCAGCAGAGTGACCTCACTCCAGCAGTGAGCGCATCATCTTCCAGATCTCCTGCCGTGCAGGCTCTGTCAAGGACAGCGACGGAAACGTCAAGAAGCCGTGGAAGAGACCGTCGAATCGGCGGTGCCGAACTTCGACTCCGGCCGCCGCGAGTTGTTGCGCGTAGTCGTCACCCGACGAGCACGGCGGATCGAGTTCCGCGGTCACCACGACCGCAGGCGGCAGTTCGGCGAGCGAGCCGGCCCGCGTGGGGATCACTCGGGGATCCTCCCTCCCGGCCGGCGCGTACTGCTCCCAGTACCACTTCATCGCCTTGGTGGTGTTGTAGTACCCCGTCCCGTACATCCGGTACGACTCGGTGTCGAAATCGTCATCGATGACCGGATAGAACAAGGCTTGACCGATCAGCGCCGGTCCCTGGTTGTCGCGCGCCGCGATGGCAACGGTCGCTGCCAGGTTTCCACCGGCGCTGTCACCTGCCACCACGATGCGCGACGGATCACCGCCGTACGTAGCGGCATTGGCAGCCGTCCATTCGAGCGCTGCGTACATGTCCTCGTGCGCCGCCGGGGCGCGGTGCTCCGGTGCAAGCCGGTAGTCGACGGACACGACGACGACGCCGACCCCCTCCGCCATCGAACGACAGAACTCGTCGTGGCTGTCGAGATCGCAGAACACGAAACCGCCACCGTGGGCGAAGACCACGACGGGGAGCTCGGGACCGGAGTGGTGGGGTCGATAGATTCGCAGCGCGAGGTCTCCGCCAGGCCCGTCGATCGTGACATCGCGTACATCCCGCATGGCGGGCAGGTGCTGGAGCGGCGCGCGACGGCTGCGGATGAGTTCGCGGAGTTCCGGAGGTGGAACCGTGGTGACATCCGGAAAGCCCGCGTCGAGGACCTTCAGCATGGACTCGACTTCAGGATGCAATGACATGTGAATCTCCTCAATGTGATGCGTGCGGCCACGCTAAGTCCGGGGCAGAGAGTCCGGAACCCGATCTCCCGGCCAGCGGTCGAGCAAAGGCGTCACGCTCAGTGGGACAAGGCCTTCGATCGGACAGCTTTCGGCGCGACGATGACGGGCAGTACCCGCACCGCGGTTACGGCCGCTTGCCGATCGAGGCTTGGAGGAATCGACACGATGGCTGCCGCCCACGACACCGAGCCGGCAACTGATGATGTCTACGACCCGGACGCCCGAAAACTGGTCGAGGCGATCCGTTCGTACGGTGGTGGCTCCCTGCGAGACGCCGGCGTCGAGGCCGGCCGGCGCTCACTCGAATCGATCGTCCGTCCCCCCGGCCCCGACATGCGATCGGTTCGGGCGATGGAGTTCGCCGGCCCTCACGGCCCCGTTCCCGTGCGCGTCTACCGCCCCCGCCCGGCGCCGGAACAGAATGCGCCTGCACTCGTCTGGTTCCACGGCGGCGGCATGATCATGGGCACCCTCGACTCGTTCGACCGTCTTGCCCGCGAGGTCGCGGAATCGACCGCTGCCGTGGTGATCAATGTCGGTTACCGCCTGGCCCCCGAACACCGCTATCCCGTGGCCCACAACGAAGCCTGGGCGGCGCTCCGGTGGGCACACGACAATGCTCACGATCTGGGGCTGGATCCGGACCGTATCGGGGTGGGCGGAGACAGTGCCGGAGGCGGATTGGCCGCGGCCACGGCACTGCGAGTCCGTAACGAAGGAGGCCCCCGGATCGCTCAGCAGGTACTGGTATATCCCGGCCTCGAGCGCCGGTGCGATCGGCCGTCCATGCGCCGATTCGGCGACAGCCCGTTCCTCCGGGCCGAGGACATCGACTGGATGAAGTCGTTGTATCTGGGCGATGACCCGAGCACCGACGACGAGTACGGGACGCCCGCCCTGGCAACGGACCTCACCGATCTTCCACCTGCGATCGTGATCTGCGGCTACGCCGACCCGTTGCGGGACGGAGTGGAGGATTACGGGCGACGGTTGCAGGAGGCAGGAGTGTCGACGGCGATCATCCTGTATCCGGGGGTCGGGCACGGCTTCTTCATGCAGACCCATGCTCTCGCGCGGGCGAGGGCGGCGATGACGGAGGTCGGCGCTTTGGTCTCCGCACGGTTCGCTCACCTCGCCTGACTTCGATTTCCTCCCGGTGAGCAGACAGTAGCCGTGCGGGAATTCCGAACCGCCTCGTAGCTTTTCCGCGAGCGGCGCAACCCGGCTCGCTCGTAGACGCCCCAGGAGGCGACGATGTCCCGAGAGCCCGAACCCCGGACCGAGTGCGACGATGTCGAGCAGGTGGACGTGGTGATCGTCGGAATGGGTGCTGCCGGTTGCGCCGCGGCACTGGCCGCTCACGATGCGGGCGCCCGGGTGGTCGTGCTGGAGAAGTCCGGGGCCGACGAAGCCGGCGGCAATACGCGCGTGTCGGGCGGTGGATGGTTCCACCACGACGATCCCGAACGCGCGGCTGTGTATCTCCGGGCGCTGTGCGGCGACCGGGCACTCCCCGAGCCCATCGTCGAAGCGTGGTCCCACGGAACCCGCCAGGTGTCCGCGTGGGTGTCCTCTCTCGGCGCAGATGTGGGGCCGCACGGCCACTACAACTCGGCCGGAGCGGAATACCCCGAGTTGCCGGGAAGTGACTGTTACGGCGGATTGCATTGCGTAGAAGGGGTACTGGGCCACGGACGGCTCTTCGCGGTCCTGGAGAAAGCATTGCGCGATCGCGGAATCGATGTGCGGCACGAGACGCCCGCAACGCGTCTGACGACCGATTCTGCAACAGGTACCGTGACCGGCGTCGTCACCGCCGGCGGTGGACGAATCACCGCCGGGCGCGGCGTCGTGCTCGCCACCGGCGGCTTCGAAGGCAACCAGGAACTGGTACGCACTCATCTCGGACTCGAGGACGTACCGGTGTGGGGAAGCACGGCCGCAACCGGCGACGGTCTCCGTATGGCACAGGAGGTCGGGGCGGATCTGTGGCACATGGACAACATGATGGCGGTCAACGGCATCACCGACCCGTCCTCCCGGCACGGCTACTTCGCGATGTTCATCCATTCACGCGGGGTGATCTGGGTCGACGAAACAGGCCACCGCTTCGTGGACGAGTTCGTTCCGTCGGGGCACGGACAGGCGTTGATCGACGGGCAGTACGTTCTGCATCCGCATCGCCCCATGTGGGTCGTATTCGACGAGAAGACCAGGTCGGCCGGTCCGATCAGCGGTTCGGCCGATGTCCTCCCGGTCGGATGGAACGTGCTGATGAAGGGATATCGGTGGAGCTCCGACAATATGACGGAGATCGAAGCGGGCTGGATACAGCGCGGTGAAACGCTGGAAGAGCTTGCTGCGGCGACAGGATTGCCCGCGGATGCCCTCGCAGAAAGCGTCTCGGCGTACAACGCTGCGTGTGCGGCGGGGGTGGACGAGCGTTTCGGGCGTTCCGCACCCACGCTGGTGCCGCTCCTCGAACCGCCCTTCTACGCCTACCGCAGCGGACCGATGCTGGCGTGGACCAATGGCGGGCCTCGGCGCGACGAACACGCCCGCGTCCTCGCCACAGACGGCACAGTCATCGAGGGCCTCTATGCCGCGGGCACGGTGAGCTCGACGTTCAGTTGGGCCAAGGACGGCGGTTTCCACATTGCCGATGCGTTCGTGTTCGGCCGCATCGCGGGTGCCCACGCCGCTCGTCGTATCGGTTGAGTTCGACCCCGGACGGTCGGCCGGATCGACCACCCCACCGTCCGGGCCAGCTGGATCAGATTATCCGTGCTGGTAGCTCACTCACTGGGAGGCGGAAGGAGTTTCGCTCCGGCAGCTCGGGCCTCGAGCAACAGCTCTGCACGGTTGTGCCCGCTGTTCCTGGCGACGGCCCCCTCGAACCCCTTCACCACGACGATGGGGCCGTTCGCGATATTCGCCAGGCCTTGTGCGGCGACGTCACGAGGCTCGGAGACCTGCAAACCGGGTGTATCCATCTTCAATCCGGCCCGTTCCATCGCCGGCGTGCGGGTCAGCCCCAGAACCAGCTCCAGGACGTCGACGTCGTAGTCCCGCATCTCCAGCCACAGCCCTTCCGCGAAGGTACGGCAGAAGGACTTCACAGCCGAGTAGACGCTGATCTGCGCCGAACCGAGATATCCGCTCAACGAACCTGCAAGCAGGATTCCGCCTCGCCTGCGCTCACGCATGAGCGCACCGAAGTGCTGCACCAACTTCAGCTGCGCGGTGATGTTCAAGTCGATCACGGCCTGGAAGCGATCGAGATCGCCGGTGACGAACTCGTGGCCGTAGGTGTTCGCGCCGGCGTTGTAGATGAGCAGGCCCACCTCGAGGTCCGCGGTGATCTCCTTGATCCGATCGAAGGCATCGGCGGCGAGCAGATCGACCGACAGTGTGCGGACCTCGACCCCGTGGGCACGGCAGGCGTCGGCCGTGGTCTCGAGCGGCCCTTCCTTCCGCGCGAGCAGCACCAGGTTCATTCCCTGCTCGGCGAGCTGTACGGCGAACTCGGAGCCGACACCCTCCGAACCTCCGGCGATCACTGCCCACGGCCCGTACTTCTGCAGATCCATGCAGACTTCCCTCTACTCGTCCAAGAGACTTTTCGGATTGTCGCGCAACATCTTCCATCGGCGACGATGAAGTTCGAGCGGGAACGTGCCCCACCCGCTCGAATGGTGTGAGGTTAACGGCGGCCAGGGAGTGCACCCCAGGTGCCTCCCGTAGATCGGGACACTTCGTGCTTCGCGTGCCCGCCGCGCGCAGACTTCCAGGAGTCGACGTTGCAAAGGAGTGTCATGGCGCCTGTGCCGAACCAAGATCCGAGGGTGCGAATCGGAATCACCAGCCCGATCGTCACGCGATTTCCGGGTGCGAGCAACGAGTGGGAAGCAGCCGCCGGCATCGACGAGCTGACACGGATCGCGGTGACCGCGGATCGCCTCGGTTTTCATCACCTCACCTGCAGCGAGCACGTTGCCGTGCCGGTGCCCGTGGCCGAAATCCGCGGCGGGACGTACTGGGATCCGTTGGCAACACTCGGCTTCCTGGCAGGACGGACCGAACGGATCCGGCTTGCGACGCAGGTACTCGTGCTCGGTTATCACCATCCGCTGGAGATCGCAAAGCGCTACGGCACTCTCGATACCGTCAGCGCAGGCCGGCTGATATTGGGCCTCGGTGTCGGTACGCTACGAGAAGAGTTCGACCTTCTCGACGCCCCGTTCGCCGACCGTGGTGCACGTGCGGACGATTCTCTGGCCGCGCTTCGTGCCGCCCTCTCGAAACGCGTTCCTTCCTATCACGGAACGTATTTCGAGTTCTCCGACATGGTCGTGGAGCCCCACGCGGTACAACCCCATATGCCGCTGTGGATCGGCGGCCGCACACCACGCTCCCTGCGACGTGCGTGCGAGCTGGCAGACGGGTGGGTTCCTTTCGGCCTGTCGTTCGACGACGTGCAGTCGATGTTGAGCAAGAGACAGTTGCAGCCCGGATTCGAAGTCGTGTTGTCGGCCGCCGGACTCGATCCGCTCGGTGACCCGGACGGAGCGAGGAGGAAGCTCGATCACGCCGTATCGGCGGGAGCAACGATCATCGGCGTCGGCGTGGATGCCCGCTCGGCCGACCATTACTGCGAGCAGCTCGCGGCTCTCACGCATCTGTACGAGGAGGCCTTCCGGAGCACCGAGGCCTGAGAGTCTGCCGTGACCCACTTCACAAGCCGATGCGGATGTGGCACTATTCCTAATCGAAATACCCACGTCCTCGCGCTCAGGGCGCCGCGGCTGTAGGAGAAGTGATGACGATTCAGATGGAAGCCGACCACACAGCACCCAGTGCGGTCCTCGAGCGTGTCGGCCTCGTCCTCGACGCATTCGATGGCGCGGGCCGGCTCACCCTCGCCCAGATCGTCCGCCGGACCGGCCTCCCCCGTTCGTCCGCCCACCGAATGCTCGAGCGACTGGTGTCGATGCGGTGGTTGCACCGAGAAGGTCGCGACTACACCCTCGGGCTTCGCCTGATGGAACTCGGTTCGCTCGCCGTCCACCAGGACAGATTGCACGCGACCGCCCTCCCGCATCTGCAGGAGCTCCATCGAGTCACCGGATTCGTCGTACACCTGGCCGTCCTCGACGGTGACGACCTCGTCTATCTCGAAAAGATCGGCGGGCGTCTCGCCACGGCGGTGCCCACCCGCATCGGAGGACGCCGACCGGCTCGCAGCACTGCCCTGGGCAAAGCGCTTCTGGCATACGAGGGTGCGGCAGGCGCCACCTACGACCGGATTCGTGAACACGGGATCGCCTTCGAGAAGGAGGAATCGCTGGCGGGCTTCGGGTGTATCGCAGTCCCGGTCGGTCCCGTTGGTTCCGCCGTCGCGGCGGTATCGCTGTGTGGACCTCTCCCTCATCTGCGCTTCGACCACCAGCTGACCGCACCTGTCCGTATGACGGCCACCGCGATCTGGCGCAAGCTCGACCGCAATCATGTCGTCCCGACCCTGCAGAATCGCCGGTCGCTGCGCACGGCCCCCACTGTGCGAGAGCATCAATACGCCTGACGGTGACCGCAGTGGGGCCCTGCGGTCACCGCGCCGAGGGCTCTCCTTCGCCGGACGGATCCCCGTCGGAGATCCCTCTCCAGCTGCCGGGGTTCCGGGGGCGTGGCATGCCCAACTCGTCGATCTCGCTTCGCGCGAATTGTTCTGCGGCCAGGTCGATGTCCTCGATCAGTCGATTCGACAACTCGATCTCGGCTCTGAAGTACCGCTCGGCCCACCTCAGGCTCATCTGGGAGAATCCCCAGCCGGGCTCCCGGTCGGAGTGCTCTGCGTGCTCACCTGCTCGACGCAACTTGTCCTCGAGGTTGACGATGTGGTCGCGAACGATCGCCTTCAATTGCTCCGGCTCGTTGAGATGCCCCATGTACATCCGAAGCATGACACCGTGTTTGAGCACCGGAATTTCTACCGGCGCCTCACGCGACCACGCCCGCACCGCCTCGATTCCGGAGTCGGTGATGGCGTAGACCCGTCGGCCCCTCGCCCCCGGCTCGCTCACGGCGCGGGACCGCACGAAGCCGAGCTTCTCGAGTTTCTTCAGCTCGGCATAGACCTGACTGACGGACGGACTCCAGTAGAAGAAGCCGATACTCCAGTCGGCCCACTTCTTCAGGTCGTTTCCGGTGAGTTCCTCGCCGAACGACAACATGCCGAGGACGGCCCAGCTCGTCGCGGGAAGAGCGGGGTACGAATCGGCACCGTGTTCTGACACTGCGAAAGCGTAACAACGCAGGCGAATGGGGTACGGCTCGATTCTCCCGCTACGCGGGAGCCCTGCCCCACATTCGGTACGACACGAATAGCGTCGGGGCGACCGTCCCTGCCGATGTCATCACAGGAGTAGAAATGACCGTTTCCGACACCGATGCCCGTTCGCAGCGCATCCGGGCCACCGTGCACGCCTACCTCGACGCCGTGGCCGCCGGCGTGGCCGCCGACATCGCCGCGCTGTACGCCGACGACGCCACACTGGAGGACCCCGCGGGCAGCGAGCCTCGCGTCGGCCGGGACGCGATCGCCGAGTTCTACAAGGGTGTCGAGGCCACCGAGAACAGCACCGAACTGCTCACGCTGAGGATCAGCGGTACGACCGCCGCCTTCCACTTCCGGGTGGTCACGAAGGCGGGCGATCAGACCTACGAAATCGAGCCGATCGATATCATGACGTTCGACGAAGACGGACGTATCACCAGCATGCGTGCCGTCTGGGCTCCCGAAGACATGCGACAGAGCTGACCGGCCGGCGGGGCACGGTCGCGCTTTGTGCCATAGCTGACGGACACTGGGAGAACGCCGACCGATAGGAGCTTCTCCATGACAGCAGAGCACGCGGTCCTCAATCCCCGCCGGATCCGCGAGGTGATGAGCAATTTCTGCACCGGCGTCACGGTGATCACTGCGCTCGACGAGGGGAAGCCGATCGGCTTCTCCTGCCAGTCGTTCGCATCCGTGTCCCTCGACCCACCGCTCGTCTCGTTCTCGCCCTCGCGCACATCGACGACCTGGCCGAAGATCCGTGAGATCGGCACCCTCGCCATCAATGTGCTGGCCGAGAGTCAACGCACCCTGTGCGCGGCATTCGCGGCGAGCGGCGGGTACAAGTTCCGAGGTGTGCGCTGGGAGCAGGGCGAGAACGGCGCGCCGGCCATCCTGGGAGCCCTCGCGCGGGTGGAGGCGACCGTGGAGACCGAATACGACGCCGGCGACCACACGATCGTCCTCGCCCGCGTCACCGGTTTGACGACGATGAAGGCCAACGGGCCGCTCCTGTTCTTCCAGGGAACCTACGGCAGTTTCGAACGGATGTGACGGGAATAGCCGGCCGTCGCCGGGGGTTGTTCCTCGGGTGTGCCCGGCGGCCGATACCGGGCCCCGACGCGAAGGACCCCCGGTGACCGTTCCCCTCTCCATCCTCGACCTCGCACACATCGGCAAGGGCGAGACCGCCCGTGAAAGCTTCGAGGCCAGTGTGAAGATGGCCCAGCTCGCCGAGCAGTGGGGCTACCGGCGCATCTGGTACGCCGAGCACCACAACATGCCGACGATCGCGTCGTCGGCGACGAGTGTGCTCATCGCGCACGTGGCGGCACACACCTCTTCGATCCGCCTCGGTGCGGGCGGCATCATGCTGCCCAACCACTCGCCGCTGACGATCGCCGAACAGTTCGGCACCCTCGCGACCTTGCACCCCGGTCGTATCGATCTCGGTCTCGGACGCGCGCCGGGCAGTGACCAGAAGACGATGCGTGCGCTGCGGCGCGATCCGTCCTCGGCCGACAGCTTCCCGCAAGACGTCCTCGAACTGCAGGCCTATCTGAAGGGGGAGTCGCGGATACCCGGGGTCGACGCGATTCCCGGCAAGGGCACCGACGTTCCCCTGTACATCCTCGGGTCGTCCCTGTTCGGAGCGAAACTCGCTGCGCTGCTCGGACTTCCGTATGCATTCGCATCGCATTTCGCACCGCAGGCACTCGAGGACGCGGTGAAACTGTACCGGCGCGAGTACCAGCCCTCCCCCGACCATCCGGAACCGCACGTCATCGCGGGCGTGGGTGTGATCGCTGCCGACACCACCGAGGAGGCCCACGCACTGTTCGAGGCGACCAAGCGGGCACGCGTCGTGCAGATGGTCGGACGCGGACGCACGTTCACCGAGGAGGAGATCGACATGCTGCTCGACTCCCCCGCCGGCATGCAGGTGCTCGAGATGCTGCGCTACACCGCCGTGGGCACCGCGCAGGAGGTACGCGAGTACCTCGACCGGTTCACCGAACACGCCGGTGCGGACGAACTCATCGTCGTCTCGTCTGCGCCGGGACGTGACGCGTGGCTGCATTCGCTCGAACTGCTGGCCCAGGTCAGCGATCTGGTCCCGGCCTGATCCCCGAAACCCGACGCGGTGGATTACCGGCGGGTACAATTCGGCGGCCGGCCAGGTAAGGCTGTGAACCACGAGTCGTCAACCGCAGGAGCAAGATGAAGTACCGCACCCGCGCTGTCGCCGCCGCGGCTCTCTCTGTCGCGGCAACCCTTACCGCACCGGCCGCCGCCACGGCCGATCCCGTGCCTCCCGACGGGCCCACCATCACGGTCACCATCAACAACGAGACCGACGCGCCCATGGTGCTCACGTCGGCCGACAACCCGTACGGGTCGTGGGTGGACGAGCCTGCGACCGTGGTGCCGGCCGGTTCGACCGAGACCGTGTCGGCCGGCAGCACCGACCGTCGCGGGTTCGGGATCCAGATCGACTACACGATGCCCGGCGACGCGACCGTGGCGCTCTTCGCCAACAACTACGGCACGGGCGTCGCGAACGGCGACGGCACCCACATCGAAGGCGTCAACCGCCACGAGTTCGCGGTCGCGACGACAGTGGAAGACGGATATCCGTTCATGACAGCGGATTTCACCGTCACACGCCCCTGATACGACACCGGGCCCGGAGGCAGTTCGCCTCCGGGCCCGGTCGCATCAGGTGTCTCAGCGCGACGCCACGTCCATCACGGACAGATGCGCGAACAGCGCGCTCGCACCGATGGGATTGCCGCCGCCCGGGTAGACGGTGCCGCTGGGTGCGGCCATGGTGTTGCCCGCCGCGTACAGTCCGGCGATCGGGGCACCTTCACTGTCGAGCACGCGGCCGACGGTGTCGGTACGCAGACCACCCTTGGTGCCGAGATCGGAGATGCCGAACTGCGCCGCGTGGAACGGCCCCTGCTCGATCGGGACCAGGGCGGAGCCGCCGCCGGTGAATGCCAGATCGTAGGGTTCGTCGCCGCGGCCGTGATCCTCGTCGACGCCCTTCGCAGCCAATTCGTTCCACCGCGCCACGGTCGCTTCGAGAGCGTCGGCGGGAACGCCGATCTGCTCTGCGAGACCGGCCAGGGTGTCGGCGGTCTTCCACAGTCCCGCATCGACGTACTTCTCGGTTTCCACAAAGGGCACGTTCGTCGCACCGACCGGCGGAACTTCGCCGTTCCGATCGTCGTAGATCATCCAGAACGGCAGCGTCATCTCGCCACGCTCCATGCGGGCGATGACGTCGCGGCCCAGGCGGTCGTAGGGTGCGTACTCGTTGGTGAAACGCTTGCCGTCCTGATCGACGAAGATGCCACCGGTGAAGCACAGCGCGAACGCCGAGCGTCCGTCCGGATGGGTCAGACCCGGCGACCACCAGGCCTCCCCCATGAGGTCCACATCGGCGCCGACCGCAATGCCCGCCTCGTGGGCCTTACCGAGATTCGACCACGGGCCCATGGAGTCGCGAGCAGCACCCGGCACCCCGTACTTGCTGCGCATCTCGTCGTTCTGGTCGAAGCCACCTGCAGCGAGGACGACGCCCTTGCGTGCGCGAATCGCCCGGCGCTCGCCGTCGTTCTCGACGATCGCGCCCACCACTGCACCATCCTCGACGATGAGTTCCTCGAGCGGAGTGTTCCGGTACAGCTGCACGTTCGGGTACTTGCGCATGGCGATGAGGAAGCGGCCGATGAGGGCACGGCCGCCGATCAGCATGTCGGGAAGGGGATCCCCGTTGCGTTCACGGCCCAGCGGCCCGCGGATCGACTCGTTGAGTTCGGGATCGTCGGCGATGGGCAGCGGCGAGGGGACGATGTGACGACCTTCGGCCCGGGCCTTGGGCGCCTTGCCGAAGTAGTCGGGCCACGGATAGACCATGAATTCGAGGTCGTCGTCGGACTCGAGATAGTCGATCAGCGGGGCGCCGCCGCGGACGTAGGCTTCCTGCAGTTCGCGCGGGGTCCGATCGCCGACGACTGCGTGGAAGTAGGTCAGGGCGTCTTCCATGGTGTCGTCGTCGCCGGCACGCTGCAGGACCGCGTTGGTGGGGTACCAGACACCGCCACCACCGGAATAGGCCGTGGTGCCACCGAAGTATTCGGACGCCTCGACGAGGATCACCGACAATCCTTCACGCGCGGCGGTATACGCACCGCAGGCGCCTCCGGCTCCCGACCCGACCACGAGGACGTCGCATTCTTCCGCCCACTCCACCATGTCTGCTTACCTTCCGTCGACCGTTCGTGTGGAACACGCCACACTAGGCAGACGGCAGCGGGTGCAGACACAGGTGTCTCGCTGTTCGGGAGAAATTCGTCCGATCAGTCGCGGCGGCGGTCGCGCGGCTTCCAGACCACCAGGGCATTGCTGCGCGGAACAGGCACCAGATCGCCACGGGTCGAGCGCAACTGAGAGACCTCCGCGTTGAGTTCGGCGACGCGATGCTGCAGCGCCTCGACCTGGTTGGTCAGCTCGATGATCCGTTTGATCCCGGCGAGGTTGACACCTTCGTCCTGGGAGAGTCGCTGTACTTCACGCAGCAGTTCCACATCACGCGGTGAGTACCGCCGGCCACCACCGCTCGTGCGGTGGGGTGTCACGAGTCCGAGCCGGTCGTAGTTACGCAGCGTCTGCGCGTGCATCCCGGCAAGTTCTGCTGCCACCGAGATGACGTAGACGCGCGCATCGGGGTCCGGTGAGAGATCCCGTGGCATTCTCGTCTCGCCCATTACGCACCTGCCCATCCCTCTCGAGGATCGAAGCCACCCGCCTCTTCTGCACGAAGATAGTTGTGAAGTGCTTCCGTCGCCTTCTCGTCGAGATTCTGCGGAATCGCGACCTTGACGGTCACGAGCAGATCTCCTGCGCCGCCATCACGTTTCGGAACACCGCGACCGCGCACACGCAGCACCCTGCCGTCGGCCGTTCCGGCCGGAATCTTCAGCCCGACCCGACCGTCGAGTGTGGGCACCGAAACGGTCGCGCCCAGTACGAGTTCGCCGTAGCTCACGGGCAACACGAGCGTCAGGTCGTCGCCCTCGCGTCCGAAGACGCGGTCGGGGCGCACGTGGACCGTGACGAACAGATCGCCCGAGGGTGCACCGCGCAAACCGGCCTCGCCCTGTCCGGCGAGACGGATACGGGAACCGTCCTTGATGCCGGCGGGAACGCGCACCGTGATGGTGCGGGTGCGGTTCTGGATGCCGGTGCCGCGGCAGTCGGTGCAGGGGCTGTCGATGATCGATCCACTGCCCCGGCAGTCGTCACAGGGCTCGGAGAAACCGAACGCACCCTGGTTTCTCGAGACCACGCCGCTTCCGTTGCAGTTCGGGCACACTCGCGGGCTGGTTCCGGGTTGCGCACCGCTGCCGTGGCAGGTCGTGCACGGGGCCGGGCTCGTCAGCCGCAGGGGAACCGTGACGCCTTGGACGGCGTCGCGGAAGTCGAGCGTCGTCTCGGTCTCCACGTCGGCTCCGCGTCGCGGACGCGAGCGACCCGCGGTCGGGGCACCACCGCGGTTGAACAGTCCGCCGAACAGGTCGCCGAGACCACCACCGTCGCCGCCACCGCCGAACAGGTCGCCGATGTCGAAGGTCGCTCCGCTACCACCGGAGAATCCGCCGGGACCGGAGCCGAAGCCACCGCCGGGGAAGCCGCCGGACGCGAACAGTCGACGGGTTTCGTCGTATTCCTTGCGCTTGGCAGGATCCGACAGGACGGCATTGGCCTCGCTGATGGCCTTGAAGCGCTCCTCGGCCTTCGCGTCACCGGGGTTCGCGTCGGGGTGCAGATCCCGCGCCAGTTTCCGGTACGCCTTCTTGATGTCGTCCTGCGTCGCGTCGGGGGAGACGCCCAGGTCCTTGTAGAAGTCCTTCTCGATCCACTCCCGCTGGCTCACCGGGCGCCTCCTCCTCTCACGCTTTCTTGTTCTTACTCTGTTCCAGGCTCTGCCGACGACGCACCACCCGGCGTGTCCGCCGGATCGCCGTCGGTCACCGTCACCATCGCGTGCCGCAGAATGCGGTCGCCGAATCGGTAGCCCTTGCGGAGCACCGCTCCCAGCACCGGGTGGTGACCGTCGCCTTCCATCTGGACGGCCTCGTGCAGCTCGGGATCGAAGGCGTCGCCTTCCTCACCGAATCCGACCAGACCGAGGCTGTCGAACACGCCGGTCAGCTTGTCGGACAGCGCCTTCAACGGACCGGACTCGAGGTCGCCGTGCGCCCGCGCGCGGTCGAGGTCGTCGAGGACGTCGAGGAACTTCGCCGCGACGGAGGCCTTCGCCTCTTCTGCGGACGCCGTGCGCTGCACCTCGGCGCGGCGGCGGTAGTTCGCGAACTCCGCGGTCACGCGCTGAAGGTCGGCGGTGCGCTCGGCGAGTTCCTTCGCTTCCTGCCCCTGCCCGTCGGTTTGCTTCGCCGTCGTCTGCTCGCCCTCGGCGGGAGCCGGCTCGATGACCTCGCCCTCCTCGGGGCGCGACTCCTCGGCGGGGTCGCGCACCTCGAAGGTGTCCGGGTCGATCCGTCGCTTGTCGGTGACGGTCACCGGCTCCTGCTCGGGCTTTTCGGCACTCACTTCTTCTCCGAATCGTTCGGCTCGTCGACGACCTCGGCGTCGACGACATCGTCGGCACCTGCGGCGGCGCCGTCACCGGCAGCAGCACCGTCGGCACCCTGCGACTCGTAGATCGCCTGGCCGAGAGCCTGCGACTCCGTCGCGAGCTTCTCGACGGCAGCCTTCACCGCGTTGATGTCCGAGCCGGAGAGGGCGTCGTTGGCTTCCTTGATGGCAGCCTCGACCTTCTCCTTGACGTCGGCCGGCACCTTGTCCTCGTTGTCCTTGATGAACTTCTCGGTCTGGTGCACCAGCGACTCGGCCTGGTTACGCACCTCGGCCTCCTCGCGACGCTTGCGGTCCTCCTCGGCGTGCGCCTCGGCGTCCTTGATCATCCGGTCGATCTCCTCCTGGGACAGGCCGGAGCCTTCCTGGATCTTGATCGTGTTCTCCTTGCCGGTGCCCTTGTCGCGGGCGGTGACGTGGACGATGCCGTTGGCGTCGATGTCGAAGGTCACCTCGATCTGCGGGACACCGCGCGGAGCCGGGGCGATGCCGCCGAGCTCGAAGGAGCCGAGCAGCTTGTTGTGGGCCGCGATCTCACGCTCACCCTGGAAGACCTGAATCTGCACCGACGGCTGGTTGTCGTCGGCCGTGGTGAAGGTCTCCGAGCGCTTGGTCGGAATCGTGGTGTTGCGCTCGATGAGCTTGGTCATCACGCCGCCCTTGGTCTCGATACCCAGCGACAGCGGGGTGACGTCGAGCAGCAGCACGTCCTTGACCTCGCCCTTGAGGACGCCGGCCTGCAGGGCAGCGCCCACAGCGACGACCTCGTCGGGGTTGACGCCCTTGTTCGGCTCGCGACCGCCGGTGAGTTCGCGTACCAGGTCGGTGACGGCGGGCATACGGGTCGAGCCGCCGACCAGCACGACGTGGTCGATGTCGCCGACGGAGATGCCGGCGTCCTTGACGACCTGCTGGAACGGAGCGCGGGTGCGCTCGAGGAGGTCGCCGGTGATCTTCTGGAACTCGGAGCGGCTGAGCTGCTCGTCGAGGAACAGCGGGTTCTTGTCCGCGTCCACGGTGATGTACGGCAGGTTGATCGAGGTCGACTGCGAGGACGACAGCTCGATCTTCGCCTTCTCGGCAGCCTCACGCAGACGCTGCAGGGCCATCTTGTCCTTGGTCAGGTCGACGCCGTGCTGTGCCTTGAACTTGTCGACGAGCCAGTTCACGATGCGCTCGTCCCAGTCGTCGCCACCGAGGTGGTTGTCGCCGGAGGTCGCACGGACCTCGACGACGCCGTCGCCGATCTCGAGGAGGGACACGTCGAAGGTGCCGCCACCGAGGTCGAAGACGAGGATGGTCTGTTCCTTCTCACCCTTGTCGAGGCCGTAGGCGAGCGCGGCCGCGGTGGGCTCGTTGACGATGCGCAGGACGTTGAGACCGGCGATGGTGCCGGCTTCCTTCGTCGCCTGACGCTGTGCGTCGTTGAAGTACGCCGGGACCGTGATGACCGCGTCGGTGATGTCCTCACCGAGGTACGCCTCGGCGTCGCGCTTGAGCTTCATCAGCGTGCGGGCGCTGATCTCCTGCGGCGTGTACTTCTTGTCGTCGATGGAGACGGTCCAGTCCGAACCGATGTGCCGCTTGACCGAACGGATGGTGCGGTCGACGTTGGTGACCGCCTGGTTCTTGGCGGGCTGACCCACCAGAACCTCACCGTTCTTCGCGAATGCGACGACGGACGGGGTGGTGCGGGACCCCTCGGCGTTGGCGACCACAACGGGCTCGCCGCCCTCCAGAACGGAAACGACCGAGTTGGTGGTTCCGAGGTCGATGCCGACCGCACGAGCCATAATTTTCCTCCAATGTTCCTGCCGCGGTGCGTGCGCACCGCGAAAACGTTCCATGCCCGACTCGAGCCTGTGCGACTCGGGTGAGCGCGGTCGGCTCAAGCCTGCACCCGATCAACTCTTGTCGTCAAGCAGGTTGAGTCTGACACGCTCAACTTGTCTGACCCATCCAACGGCAGGTCAAGGCTTTTTGTTCCTGCTGTGATGCACATAACTTTCGACCCCCGAATGTGATCCGTTCAGCGGGAAGGTCCGTGCTCTACCGATTCCCCGCCCCTAGCGTGAGGCCACTTCATGACCGCCTGGTCCGTTCCAGGACGGGACGGAGGGCAAGGGATTCGCGTTCCTCGAGCGTCGGCAGTCACTCGACGAGACGATCCCGCACACCACGCATGTGGCCTGACCGGCCGCAGAAGAACCTGAGGAGAACGACGATGAGTGTCCGCGTGCCCGTCACACCGATCGATGTCTCGGAAATATCCGGCTACGATCACGAAACCGACGTTCTGATAATCGGTTACGGCTGCGCGGGCGCGGCGGCCGCACTCGAGGCCTGCGCGGCGGGCGCCGATGTCGTTCTGCTCGAACGGCAGAGCGGCGGCGGCGGGTCATCGGCCTTGTCGGGCGGTGAGATCTATCTCGGTGGCGGTACCCCGATCCAAGAGGCGTGCGGGTTCACGGACACCGCCGAGGATATGGAGAAGTTTCTTCTCGCCGCTCTCGGCCCGGACGCCGACCAGGAGAAGGTCGGCCTCTACAGCCGCGAGAGTGTCGCGCACTTTCAGTGGCTCGTGGATCACGGAGTGCCCTTCAAGCCGTCGCTGTGGGACTCGCCCACATGGGTGCCGCCCACCGACGACGGCCTGATGTGGATGGGCGAGAACGCCTATCCGTTCTCCGAGATCGCCACGCCCGCACCGCGCGGGCACCGGGTCACGTCCGACGGATTCGGCGGCAAGGTACTGATGGCGGCGTTGAGCGAGGCTGTCGCCGAGAGTTCCGTCGCCGTGCACGCCGATACGTCGGCTCTGCGATTGATCCTCGACGAGGACCGGGTCGTCGGCGTGGTGGCGCGGCACTTCGGGGAAACGGTCACCTATCACGCGCGGCGCGGGGTCGTCATCACTACCGGCGGGTTTGCCGACAACAAGGAGATGCTCGCCCAGCACGCGCCGCAACTCGTGGGCCTCGGCGTCAACAGCGACGGCGGTGACGACGGTCGCGGGATCGTGATGGCGCAGGCGGTCGGAGCCTCGGTCAAGCACATGTCCGCCGGTCAGGTCGGCATCTCGCTGGTTCCGGGGATGATGGTGCGCGGGATGATCGTCGACCGCGTGGGCCGGCGGTTCATCAACGAGGACGTCTATCCCGGCCTCGTCGGTCAGGCCGCCCTGTTCGGGCACCGGCTCGAGGTGTGGGTGATCCTCGACGAACAGGCATACGAGGAGGTCCCCGTGGACGAACGCTGGGGTGTGCAACCGCATTTCGTCGCCGAGACGCTCGAGGAACTCGAACGTGAGATCGGGATGCCGGAGGGTGCGTTGCAGACAACGGTCGGAGAGTACAACCGGTTCGCCGAGCGAGGCGAGGATCCCTACTTCCACAAGTCCGAGCGCTGGCTCCGTCCATTGCAATCCCCGTTCGCCGCGATCGACGTGCGCCGCGGTATGGCTCCGCCGGAATACGGCGACGGCGGCACCGGGGCCGGAGGCGCCGAGGTGTTCACCATCGGCGGGCTCCGCACCACCGTGGACGGGGTCGTCCTCGACCTGGACGGTGAGCCGATCCCGGGCCTCTTCGCAGCCGGGCGCGCGACCTCGGGTCTGCACTCTTGGGGTTACATCAGTGGAACGTCGCTGGGCGACGGCACGTTCTTCGGCCGGCGGGCAGGTTCGGCGGCGGCCCTGAACGATTAGGTTCCCGGCACTGCCGAGGCCCTGCACCTCCCGAGTGTGGCCGGAGGCGCCGGGCCGACAAGCCGAAAGCCGAGCACGAGCGCTCGGCTTTCGGCACGTCTCCGGCTTTCGCGGATCGAACCCGGTTGCATCCTTCGCACACGCCGTTCGGGCACAACCCCGCGCTCGACAGAGCTTCCGATCGCACGACGCGCTGTTACTTGACGCAGTGGCCGGCGTCGACAGGCAGCGTGACCCCGGTGATGTAGCGGGACTCGTCGGAGGCGAGGAAGAGGCTCGCGTTCGCGATGTCCTCGGGTTCGATCAGTGCGACCGGCAGGAGATGCATCGATTGCAGCGCCGTCTCGAACTGCTCCCGGGTCGGGTTCTCGACTCCCGGGCAGAACGTCCTCATCGTCGCGGGGTTGTCGACCATCCGGGTGCGAGTGTTGGCAGGGTGAATCGTGTTGACCCGGATACTGTGCGGCGCAAGCTCGTTCGCGAGCGACTTCATGAGGCCCACCACGCCGTGCTTGGCGGCGGTGTAGTGACCGACACTCACAAGCCCCCGCAGGCCGGCGATCGAACTGATCAGCACGATCGAGCCACCGCGACCCCCGTCCAGAAGGTGTGGAATAGCCGCCTTGCACGTGCGCCACACCCCGGTGAGGTTGACGTCGAGCATGGTCTGCCAGCGGTCGGCGTCCATCTTCGCTGTCCAGCCCGACGAACTGATCCCCGCCGTCGCGCAGACGACGTCGAGACGGCCGAGCGACGCGACGCCCTGCGACACTGCGTCGTCCAGCGACGGTTGCTCGCGCACGTCCACTTCGAAGGCACAGATCTCCCGGCCGAGCGATCTCACCAGCCGCACGGTCTCGGCAAGATCCTCGGGCGAGGCTCCGGGAGTGGTCGCGTGCTCCACCGGCGAGCACACGTCGACGGCGATGATGTCCGCACCTTCCTCGGCGAACCGCACGGCCTGGGCCCGGCCCATCCCGCGCGCCGCACCGGTGACGAGCGCGACCTTGCCCTCGAGACGCCCGCTCATCACGCCACCTTCTGAGTCAGGCCGGCGTCGACGACCATCTGCAGGCCGGTGACATAGCGGGATTCGTCGGACGCCAGGAACAGCACCGCATTGCTCACGTCGATCGGCTCGACCCACGGCACGGGCAGGAGAGTCTTCGCCGCGAGAACCTGCGCGGCGTCGGCCGCGGTGGGGGCCTCGAGGTCCGGGCGTAGCCGGGCGAAGGTTACGGGATTGAGCGTCATGGGCGTCGCCGCCGCGCCCGGATGAATCGTGTTGACGCGGATCGACTGCGGCCCCAGTTCGTTCGCAAGTGTCTTCGCCAACCCGGTGACCGCGTGCTTCGCCGCCGAATAGTGCGACGCGCCCGGCACCGCCTTGATCGCTGCGGTGGAACTGACGATGATCACCGACCCACCTGCGGGATTCAGCTCGGCGACACCGGCCTTGACGGTGTGCCACGTACCGGTGAGATTCACGTCGATCGACCGGTTCCAGATCTCGTCGTCGATCTCCCACGACGATCCGGGATTGTCGCTGATTCCTGCGTTGGCGACCACGACGTCGAGCGGCCCGAGTTCGGCTACGCCCTCCCGCACCGCCGCGGCCACCCGGTCGAAGTCGCGCACGTCCGCTGTCCCGGTGACGATCCTGCGCCCGGTCTTCCGGACCAGCCGGGCGGTCTCGGCCAGTTCCGTCTCCGTGGATGCACCCGGCAGATCCAGAGCGAGGATGTCGGCGCCCTCCTCGGCCAGTCGCGTCGCGCACGAGCGCCCGAGTCCTCCCCCGGCACCCGTGATCAGCACGATCTTTCCCGCCATTCGTGTCATGGTCCGCTTCCTTTCGCCGTGACGTGCCGCGACGCTAGCGATCGGTGGGCCGACCTCGGGAGAACTCTCCCGTATGGCGGGAAACACGTCCGGTGGTCGACCTGCCCGTTTCCGTCCTCACCTACGCGAAGCCCGAAACCACCTGTACATTTCCGCGAAGACCGTGGAACATCATGTCGCCCGTATCGGCGCCGATGCAGGTGCCGATTCCCGCTCGAAGCGCCTGTCTTCGTCCGGGGGACGAAGGGTGCACGGCCCAGATGTACCCGTCACGCTCCGACCGGAATGGAGGAAGCCGGCATGTCCGTAGGCGTAGGCCTGAGGGTGGGGACCACCGTGTCGTCGGTTGCGGTCACCTCACCGACGCCCGGACGTCCGGACCCTGCGCCGATCGAACGATTCACCGCGGTCCACCTGCATTCCGACGGCACCGCGACGCTGGGCGACCACGACGTCATCGACGGGCACACCAGCTCCTTCACGGGTTTCGTCGACCGGCTCGGACACTCCGCTGGAGTCCGCGCCAACGACGGTTCGCTCTCTCGCGCCGAGGATCTGGTCGCGACAGCCATGGAGTGCCTCCTCGCCGATGCGGCCACCGTCATCGGCGACGCCCCGTACACAGCGGTCGCGACACACCCCACCGACTGGCCGAGCTCGACGGTCGCGGTGCTTCGCAACGCCCTCGACTACGTGGGATTGCGCCACGTCTCGCTCATCTCCGACGCCGAGGCCGCTGCCGCGTGGTTCGAATCGCAGGTCGCTCACCAGTCGGGACGGCTGCTCGCCGTCTACCACATAGACCCGCAGGGCTCGACGGTCACGCTCGTGCGGTCGGGGGTCGCGGCAGGTAAGGCGTTCCGCTTCTCCGAGGGTGATGCCCCGTCGGTCGCAGCCCAGCTCTCGACGGCCCTCGGTGCGTTCGGCTGGCTCGTGAGCAACCTCGACGCGATCGTCGTGACAACCGACGAAGCGGTCGATCCGAGCGCCGCGCAACTCGTCTCGCAGTCCGTGAAGAGCGGTCTCGGCATCCGGTGCGCTCTGGCACCTCAGCCGCATCAGACGATGGTGCGGGGCGCTGCTCTCGCCGCTGCGGCCGGCTCGGTGGAGCTCCTCGGTTCGACGCAGATCCTTCCGACCGCCAAGCTCGCCGAACCCCGACGCAGCGAAATCGACCCCGAGATCACCGCTGTGATCGCGAAGATCACGACGACGCCCCCACCGGGAGGCACGCCCACTCGCGGGGGCGACACCTCCTCCCCCGCCGCGCCGAAGGCGACTGTCGCAGCCGTGGCGGCCGCCGCAGATCCTTCCGTCGAGGAGACCCCGGCGCGCCGTTCGCCCAAGATCACCGCCATCGCGGCGGCCGCGGCCGTCGCGCTGCTCGTCGGAGTCGGTGTTCTGGTGTTCACCATGCGGGATTCCCCCACGGCCACCGCCGGTACACAGACGATCGAGCCTTCCACCGCACCCGCGACGACCTCAACGAAGTCGAGTCCTGCCTCGGCGCCGCGCAGCTCCACAGAGACGAGTACGACGTCGAGTGAGTCGTCGACGGTGGAGCAGGCGGTGCCGGTCGCACCTCCGTCCGTGCAACAGACCTGGGTGGATCCCACGACCGGTACGAGTCGGCAGTCCTCCTCGTCGTCCTCTCCCGGCTCGAGCACCTCCGACACCTCGAGTTCGTCCTCGACCCCGTCGAGCACGAGCTGGTCGCGGCGAAACCAGCCCGACGAGTCCTCCGGTGGACGCGACAGGGGAGGAAGCAGCAGCACGACCACGACTGCGCCGCCGTCGACCGTCGAACCCACGGCGGAGCCTCCCGAGAGTCCGGATCCGACCTCCTCGGAGCCCCCGGAAACTGAGACCCCGAACTAGACAGAGTGGGTATCCAACTGGTGACCTACGGCACTATCGGAGACCGGCCGGTCGTCCCGTAGGCTGTCTCGCGGTTCGGCTTTTTGATCTTCGACGAACCTGTTCAGAGCACATCGAGCACACATGAAAGGCCTCCATGCGTCTCTCTTCGGCGTCGCGCGCCGCCGTCCGGTCCACTACCCGCCGCGTCGCCGTCGCAGCGGCTTCTGCGGTTCTGCTGGCGGTGCCTCTGAGTTCGACCGCGAGCGCCGCGCCCGCCGAACAGTTGCCTGCTCCTGAACTCCCCGCCGAACTCGTCGAGGCGATCCAGCGCGATCTGGGTCTGACCCCGGAGGAATACCTCGACCGCGCTGCCCGCGCGCAGGAACTCGGCGACTACGCTCGCGACTTCCGCTCCGAGCGCCCCTCCGATTTCGCGGGTGCCTGGCTGGGTAAGGACGGCAAGCCCGTCATCGCCGTGACGAACCGCGAAGCCGCGGAGGCCGCAGCCCAGGACGGCTACCACGCGACGGTGGCACCGGTGTCGGCCGACGGACTCGAGCAGGCACTCGCCGAACTGAACCGCTGGGTGGCGGGACTTCCGCGTGAGGTGTCGTCACAGATCAACTCCACGTCGATCGACGTGCTCAACAACCAGATCGTTCTCGACATCGTGAATTCGCCGGTCGGTCGAGCACTGAACCTCCCCTCGCTCGTCGCGAACGTGCAGGTGCAACTGTCGCCGGGCATGCCGCCGAACGATCCGGCACCGATGGGTGGCGACACCTACATCACGGCCGACGGCGACGTACGCACCACGCGCATCGAGCGCATCGGCATCTGCTCGTTCGGCTTCAACGGGGTCGACGCGGACGGTAACGCCGTCAACCTCACCGCCGGTCACTGCGACGCGGTGTCTCGCGACGACGGTGGTTCGACGGTCTACCTGCCCAACCAGGCGAACATCGACGACAGCGTCCGGATCGGCAAGTTCACCGACTCCACCGTAGGCACCGACAGCACTCTCGACTACGGGATCGTCATGTTCGACAAGGCCGGCGTCGAGGCCGGCCTCGACCGCCCTGTGGTCCGCGGTGGTAACGGCTCGACCCTCACCGTCACGGGCACGGCTGTTCCGGTCGTCGGAGCGCCCGTCTGCAAGTCGGGACAGTCGTCGTCGTTCACGTGCGGCCTCGTCGTCGCCGACCGCATCGAAACCCAGCTCACCTACGAATCGGGGTTCTCGAGCACGATCCGCGGCTTCGCGACGTCGGCGTGCACCCTTGCGGGTGACAGCGGTGGCGCGATCGTCACCGGCACGCTCGCACTCGGCGTGATCAGCGGTTCAAACAGTGCGGGCGCCCCGAACTGTGTCGAGGCCAACCTGGTGCTCGCGCCCAACGGTGGCACCTCCAGCCTGGGCATCCCCGTCCAGGAGATCGAGAGTGCGACCGGCACGCGCGTGCGCACCTCGGCGAACCCGGCATAACGCCGGGATCGCCCGCGACGCTCGTCGTCACAGAAGTAACACGAGTCCCACACGTAACCGGGAAGTGCCTATGTACTTCCCGCCTTACCCCTTAGGATCGGACGGACGCCGATCCGCGGGGGACGGCGCCTTCGCGTGCGCAAGCCCGTGAAGGAACAAGAAAGGTATCCATGCGACGCACCTTCGCACGTCGGACGGCCGTCATCGGTTCGGCCGCTCTGCTGCTCCTCGGGCCTGCCGCCGCAGTCGCACAGGCCGAACCCGAGACCGCACCCACGCAGGCCACTGCGCTGCCGGCGGAACTCGTCGAGGCGTTGCAACGCGACCTCCAGATCGACGCCGAGCGCTTCCTCACCGACGCACAGCGCAGCCAGGAACTCGCCGCCTTCGCCGAGAAGGCACGCGAGCAGTTCGCGGCCGTCTTCTCCGGTGTGTGGCTGGACGACAAGGGAACCCCCACCGTCGGTCTCACCGATGGTGACGACTTCGACGAAGCCCGCGCAGCCGCCGAGGATGCCGGATTCACCGTCGCCGAGACCCAGCGCAGCGAGGACGCTCTCGAAGAGCAACTCGGCGCACTGGGCGACTGGCTCGAGACGCAACCGCCCGCCGTCGCCGATGTCATCCGTGGCATCGCGATCGACGTGGTCAACAACGACGTCGTCGTGCGTGCCGACAACGTCGCAGGCATCGAGCTTCCCGAGTTCCTCGACGGTGTGCGGGTGCTGTTCGCTCCCAGCGAGCTGACCCCGGAAGGCGCGACCGACCTGCAGCCCATCGCCGGCGGTATCGCAGCCCCCGACGCACTGTTCGGTGGAGACGCCTACGCCTCTCTCGGCGCCGGCACGGGACTGCGCTGCTCGCTCGGATTCAACGCCGAGGACGGCAGCGGACGTCCCGTGAACATCACCGCAGGGCACTGCGACCCCAACCGTGCGCAGGCCGGCACCCGGTGGGCCGCGGAGGTCCACCAGCTCATCGGCGACGCGCTCGGCCAGCACCTCGGTTCGTTCGAGAAGACGGTGCTCGACGGTAGCGACTACGCGCTGATCCGTCCGACCCCCGAAGCCGCAGGCCGTTTCCAGAACAACGGCGTGCGCGTCCCGCTGGCCGCCCCGCTTCCCATCACGGGCGTTGCGGATCCCGTCGTCGGAACCCCTGTGTGCAAGTCGGGTCTGCGCACCGGCTACAGCTGTGGTGTCGTGACGGCCGCCGACCAGAACGTCGAGATCGGGCACCGGGTGCTCGAGAACGGCTTCTCCACCAACCTGTGCGCCCTGCAGGGCGACAGCGGCGGCACTCTCGTCACCGGCACCCTGGCCCTCGGCATCTCCAGCGCCTCCAACGTCGGCCAGTACGGCATGTGCGAGATCGCCGGCTTCGTCAGCGGCCTGCTCGGTGAGACCCCCGAACTGTTCGCCACGCCGATCAAGTCCATCCTGGCGGAGAACCCGGGCCTGAAGGTCCGCACCTGGTAGGACACACTCCACGAACGACGAGGCCCGGCCTTCCGCATTCGGAAGCCGGGCCTCGTCGTATCTCCGTCGTTGCGCTCCCTTCCGGGGTGCCCAGCGGGATCAAGATCGATTCGAGCTAGGCTCACCCGGCCGGTCGACCTCGAGGGGCCGACCGCAGGACACACGAAAGACAGAGGAGAACGAAGTGCTCGGATTGTCACTGGCGGGGAGCGCCGTGGTGCTGCTGACCGATCAGCAGGTGATGTGGAACCTCATCAGGCTCTTCCTCGCGCCCTGAGCCGCACACGAAACAGCCCCGCCACCCTTTCGGACGGCGGGGCTGTCGTGGTTCTACTGCTACTTGCCCTGTGCCCACTGCGTGGTTCCCGGAGGAGCCAGCAGGTCCTGGACCACTGCGATACCCGCGATCACGGCCGTCGGGCCGCCGGCGACGAACGCACCGATGGTTCCACCACCGCCTGCTCCGACCACACATCCGCCGATCGCACCGGGGATAGTGCCGACCAGACCGACCGTCGCTCCGACGATGCAGCCGATGATCGCACCTGCGACGGTGCCGATAGCGGTGGCCATCCCCAGCTGCGACACGAAGTTCTGCTGCGCCTTCATGTTCTCTTCGGGAGACGCCACGTCGGACAGCTTCAGTGCCACCGGAGTGATCGACGGGCCGACCTTGTCCTCCGGAGCCACCGGAACGGCCTTGTTCAGATCCGTCGGCGGGGTGAGGGTGAGGGTCTTGCCGTCTTCGCTGATCTCGCGCTCGAAGGGGAGCTGCAGATCTCCGAGCTGGATCGCGAGAGGCAGGCTGAGAACGGTGTTGCCGTTGTCGTCCTGCAGTTCGACGCTTTCGCCGTCACCCGAGATCCGGAACTGACCCGCATCGATGACGGTCTCGATGGACTCACCTTCGGGACGGACCTCGTAGTTGATGATGTCTTCATCAGATGCAGCCGGAGCGGCGTACGAAGCGCCGGCCGTGATGCCCATGGCGGCGATCGTCATCGTCGCCACAGCGGTAAGCTTCTTGAGCTTCATCCTTTTCCGTTCTGTGACATGGCGCACGCCCGTCAGGACGCCCCCCATTTTGCTGAATCGGCTGGAGTTCTACGTCCCCCGACGCAAACAGCCCACATGCGAACCCCATGTACCGGGCGAATCATAACCGAAATCACATCCGGAGCGTTATACCCTTTTGCCCGAATCGCCACGTCGCCGTGCCCCGTGAACGAGGACCGTTATATTTCCGTGATATAAGCCCCGGCCGCAGGTTAGGACATCCTGAATGCCGGGACCGTCGCGTTTGACCGATAGCGTGTCCGGGCACACCGTCTCCGATCCGAGCCGGATCTCACTACCCGCCGGTAACCCCAGTTCAGACCAAGTTACTGACGGGTAACTTATCGTGCGTTACGATGCGGAGACTTATACCAGGCGGCACGAAGCCGCCCCCGACACGAAAGGCCACGTATGAATGCCCTGACGATTACGTTGGGCACGATCGGCGTGCTGCTGAGCCTCGTGTGTTGGTTCGCGTTCATCAGCGGCGCGCTGAAGATGGTCAATACGATCCGGGTCGGCCAGCCGGCCCCGGATCGTTGGCGGCCGTTCTTCCCGCGCTTCAAGCAGATGGTCGTCGAATTCCTCGCGCACACGAAGATGGTCAAGTTCCGAACCGTCGGCTGGGCGCACTGGCTGGTGATGGTCGGCTTCATGCTCGGCGCGATCGTCTGGTTCGAAGCCTACGGCCAGACCTTCGACCCGAAGTTCCACTGGCCCATCATCGGCAACACTGCCGTCTACCACTTCATCGACGAGATTCTCGGCATCGGCACGGTGGTCGGCATCCTGGTGCTGATCGTCATCCGCCAGCGCAACCATCCGCGTCAGCCCGGCCGGATGTCGCGCTTCAGCGGCTCGAACTTCAAGGCCGCCTACTTCGTCGAGACGGTCGTGCTGCTCGAGGGCCTGGGCATGATCCTGGTGAAGGCCGGCAAGATCGCCACCTACGGCGGCGGCCACCTTTCAACCGACTTCTTCACCATGCAGGTCGCCAAGCTCCTGCCCGCGAGCCCCGAACTGGTGTCGGTCTTCGCGTTCGTCAAGCTCATGTCGGGCATGGTGTGGCTCTACATCGTGGGGCGCAACATCACCTGGGGTGTCGCATGGCACCGCTTCTCGGCGTTCTTCAACATCTACTTCAAGCGTGAGGACGACGGCGGTCCCGCCCTCGGCGCCGCACGCCCGATGATGTCCGGCGGCAAGCCCGTCGACATGGAAGACGCCGACCCCGACAAGGACACCTTCGGTGCCGGTCGCATCGAGGACTTCACCTGGAAGGGCTGGCTCGACTTCACGACCTGCACCGAGTGCGGTCGCTGCCAGTCGCAGTGCCCCGCCTGGAACACCGGCAAGCCGCTGTCGCCGAAGCTGCTCATCACGTCGCTGCGTGACCACGGCTATGCGAAGGCCCCATATCTGCTCGCCGGTGGTCGCACCGACATCGGTGGCGACGAGGTCGGACTGGTCGACGCCGAAGGCAACCCGGACGAGTCCAAGCTCGCGAAGATCCCGGCCTCGGCGCGTGAGGAAGCCGGCCGCAAGCTCGTCGGCGAGACCGAGGCGCTGGTCGACGGCGGCGAGCTCGCTCCCGTCATCGACACCGAGACCCTGTGGTCGTGCACCAACTGTGGTGCGTGCGTCGAGCAGTGCCCGGTGGACATCGAGCACGTCGACCACATCATCGACATGCGCCGCTACCAGGTGCTCATCGAGTCGGACTTCCCGTCCGAGCTCGCGGGTCTGTTCAAGAACCTCGAGAACAAGGGCAACCCCTGGGGCCAGAACGCCAAGGACCGTCTCAACTGGATCAACGAGATGGAGTTCGACATCCCGGTCTTCGGCCAGGATGCCGACAGCTTCGACGGCTACGAGTACCTCTTCTGGGTCGGCTGTGCCGGTGCCTACGAGGACCGCGCGAAGAAGACCACCAAGGCCGTCGCCGAACTCCTCGCGACCGCCGGCGTGAAGTTCATGGTCCTCGGTGCCGAGGAGACCTGCACCGGCGACTCGGCTCGCCGCGCGGGCAACGAGTTCCTGTTCCAGCAGCTGGCGCAGCAGAACATCGAGGTCCTCAACGGCGTGTTCGAGGGTGTCGAGCCGAGCAAGCGCAAGATCGTCGTCACGTGTGCGCACTGCTTCAACGCCCTGAACAACGAGTACCCGCAGGTCGGGGGCAGCTACGAGGTCGTCCACCACACGCAGCTGCTCAACCGTCTGGTGCGCGCGAAGAAGCTGGTCCAGGTCAAGGCCGTCGGCCAGGACGTGACCTACCACGACCCCTGCTTCCTCGGACGGCACAACAAGGTCTACAACGCTCCGCGTGAGCTGATGGCGGCGTCGGGCGCGAAGCTCGTCGAGATGCCGCGTCACGGCGAGCGGTCCATGTGCTGTGGTGCCGGTGGCGCCCGCATGTGGATGGAGGAGAAGATCGGTAAGCGCATCAACATCGACCGCGTCGACGAAGCGCTCACCACCAACCCCGCCAAGATCGCGACGGGCTGCCCGTTCTGCCGCGTCATGCTCACCGACGGTGTCACCGCGCGTCAGGAAGAGGGCAAGGGCGAGGGCGTCGAGGTCATCGACGTCGCGCAGCTCATGCTCGAGTCCATCTCGCGCGTCGAGGCCGCGAAGCTCAGCGACAACCTCAAGGTCGTTCAGCAGCCGAAGACTCCGGTCGAGGTCGAAGAGACCGCCGAAGAGGTCGAGAAGGAGCGTGTCGAGGAGGTCGAGGTCGCGGCGGCAACGCCTGCGGCTCCCAAGACCACGGGCGCGCCGAAGGCCGGCGGTCTGCAGATGAAGGGCGGCCTCAAGGCTCCGGGCGCGAAGGCTCCCGGTGGCGCGAAGGCTCCGGCAGCCGAGACGGCTGAGGCCCCCGCGGCTCCCGCTGCTCCGAAGGCGAAGCCGGGCGGGTTGCAGATGAAGGGCGGCCTGAAGGGGCCGGGCGCGAAGAAGGCGGCGGCTCCGGCCGCACCTGCGGCGTCGTCCGAGGCTCCCGCAGCCGAGGCACCGGCAGCACCGAAGGCCAAGCCGGGCGGACTGCAGATGAAGGGCGGCCTCAAGGCTCCGGGCGCGAAGGCTCCGGGCGCCGCGAAGCCGGCCGCACCTGCTGCCTCCGAAGCCCCGGCAGCGCCCGCAGCGGAACCGGCCGAGGCACCGGCAGTGCCCAAGGCCAAGCCGGGCGGACTGCAGCTCAAGAGCGGCCTGAAGGGCCCCGGCGCCAAGAAGGCAGCTCCAGCGGCACCTGCTGCTCCCGCTGCCGAAGCACCCGCCGAGGCTCCTGCTGCCGAAGCACCTGCGGCCGAGGCTCCTGCGGAGCAGCCGAAGGAGGCCGCGATCCCGAAGGCCAAGCCGGGCGGATTGCAGCTCAAGAGCGGCCTGAAGGGTCCCGGCGCGAAGAAGGCTGCGCCGGCCGCTCCCGCGAAGCCGGCAGCCGAGCCCGAGCCGGTTGCCGAGGCTCCGGCGGAGCCCGAGGCGGTCGCGGAGGCTCCTGCTGAGCCCGAGGCCCCCAAGGCCGCGGCGAAGCCGGAACCGGAGGCACCGAAGGCGAAGCCGGGCGCGCTCGGCTTCAAGCCCGGCGCCAAGGCACCTGGCCGCAAGTAAGCAGGGCTGAAACAAAGCTCGCAGCCCCAGTGACCAGTCACTGGGGCTGCGAGCTTTTCTGCTACCTTGCGAGCTTCCGCACTACCCACTCTCCTGTCGGCTCAGCCGACCGTGCCGCCAGGTCGATCGCCTCGCGGATCCGACCCGCGACCTCCCCAGGCGTCTGCAGATCTGCCCACGTCCATCGAACGACGACCCAGCCGGCACGACGAAGCGCGTCCTCGCGCAACTTCTCCCGGAACACCACGTCTTCGGCGTCCGTCGACGCGAGCCCGTCGCGGCGGTATTTGACCCGCCCGTCGAACTCCCCGATGACGCCGTGTTCGGGCAGGAGGAAGTCCACTCGCGCGAGCCACTTGCCGGTTGCGTCGAACACGTCGACCTGCGTTCGGGGTATCGGCAACTGTTCGCGCACCATCAGCACGCGGCTGCGCGACTCGCCGACACTGTCGCTGCGATCGTTCATGAAGCAGACCGCGCGGGTCGCGCGGGCACGTCCCGGATGGCGCCCCATCCGTTCGAGGGCAACACACAACTCCTCGGCGGTCACCAGACCGTTGCGTAGCGCGTGGTCGCCGACGACCACAGCGTGCTCGAACGGCACGGTGGCGGCCAGATCGACGACCGTCCGCGCGACATTCAGTACCCGTACACCACCGATTTCGACGACCTCGTCCTCACCGAATCGCGAGGAGTGCAGCACGCGTGCGGTGCTCGTCGTCGCCCCGCCGGTCCGGTTGCGTGTCAGATGCACGGCATCGAGCGGCAACTGCCATGTCTCGAGGCCGTGCAGGACCGCTGCCGAGACGTGGCTGAGCGCGCTTTCCTTCACAGCATTCGCCGACGCGGCACGCGCCCGGTAGGCATGCCGGGTTCGGTCGTCCGACCTCTCGTAGGAGGCGGCGGGCACGTAGATCCCCGGTGACAGGCGCGTCCATGTACCGATGCGCACGAAGCGTCGAATCTCGGAGGGCGTCACGCCCCGTCGGATCGCCTCGCTGCGGCGAATGATCTCCCCCATGCCGCACAGCGTCGCCCACTCGAGCGGCGCAATCGGGCCCGCGTGGCCCGCTGCCGCCGATCTGGGGATGAGCGGGCGGCCTGTGGACTACTGCGATCTACGCTGCGCGCGCATAACGCGCGAGCACGGACTTGCGTTTGGACGGGTGTACGTTGATCCGCGAGAAATCGTGGCCGTAGTGCTCGAGAAGCCTGGGGTCCATGATGCGCCGCCACAACGGCGGAAACAGAGCCAGGATGATCAGCACCGCGTATCCGGCAGGCAGCTGCGGCGCCTGCGGCATCGAGCGCAGCGTCTGATAGCGCCGCAGCGGATTGGCGTGATGGTCGCTGTGCCGCTGCAGGTTGTAGAGGAAGAGGTTGGAGCACACGTGGTTGCTGTTCCAGCTGTGCTCGGGCCGGACGCGTTCGTAGCTGCCGTCCTCACGCTTGTCGCGCAGCAGCCCGTAGTGCTCGAGATAGTTGGCGCCTTCGAGGAACATGATCGCCATCGCCGCCTGCACGACCAGCCACGGTGCGATGGACCAGCCGAACGCTGCGATGAGAGCGGCGTAGAGCGCGACGCTCAGCGCCCATGCGTTCAGGATGTCGTTGTGCCGCAGGTTCCAGAACGACTTGCCGCGACGGTCCAGCCGGCCCTTCTCGTACCGGATCGCCGACCTGAGGCTGCCGAACACCGAGCGGGGCAGGAACCACCAGTAGCTCTCGCCCATCCGGGCGGTGGCGGGATCTTCGGGCGTCGCGACGCGCGCGTGATGACCGCGGTTGTGTTCGACGTAGAAGTGGCCGTAGAAGGATTGAGCCAGCGCGATTTTCGCAAGCCGTCGCTCGATGGTCGTGCGCTTGTGCCCGAGTTCGTGCGCCGCATTGATGCCGACTCCGCCGACGATGCCGAGCGTAGCGGCCATCGCGAACCGCTCGGCGCCACCCATGGGTTGCGAGACCCACATCCAGCAACCGAACACCAGGCCCGCATATTGCAGCGGTAGATACAGGTAGGTGCAGTAGCGGTAGTACCGGTCGTCCTCGAGGGACTTCATGACGACCTCGGGTGGGTTGCTCGTGTCGAGGCGCGCGAGAGCATCGACGAGCGGACAGACGACCGCGATCACCAGCGCACCGGTGGCCCAGAAGACGCCGAGGCGGAAGAACTCGACGAGCAGGTAGGCGATGAAGGGGCTCAGAGGGATGACGAGCCCGTACAACCACAGATGCCGCTTGGGGTCGGTCCATCCACCGTACGTCCGGTCGCGGAGAGTCACCGAATCCACTACGCCATTTCCCCCAGCCAAGCAAAACGGGCCGGCACTTGTCTCGCACCGGAAAACAACTGTCACCCCCGACCGGCTACACCTTACAAGGCGGCCCGTACCAGCGGGTAACCCAATCTGCGTGGTGGACGACACAACGCCCACGTATCGGTATACGACGGCGGCGTCGCACCGAAGTGCGACGCCGCCGTACGCGGAACTCTCGAAAGGGTGCGACCTAGATGGTGCGCACGCCCTGAGCCTGCGGGCCCTTCTGGCCCTGGCCGATCTCGAATTCGACTCGTGCTCCCTCATCGAGGGTCTTGAAGCCCGACCCCTGGATTTCGGAGTAGTGAACGAAAACGTCTGCTCCCCCACCATCCTGCTCGATGAAACCGAAGCCCTTTTCCGCGTTGAACCACTTGACAGTGCCCTGCGCCATACCACTTGCTCCTTGCATTCCCCCACGTCACCCCGACGTGCGGCCTAGATGGACCTCGATCATCGCACTGATCCGGACATTCGTCGCGTCTTGTTTCCCGACTCGTTACCACCCCCGACAAAATGCGGATGAAATCGTGTTGCACCACGGTGGCACCATGTAAGCCGTGACTACCGAGGAGCAAGGCCACCTTCACCACCCGATCAGCCGTCGGCTCGAGCAGTCGTCGAAGCTCCAGAACGTGCTCTACGAGATCCGCGGGCCGGTGCACGCCCACGCTGCGCGACTCGAGGCCGAGGGGCATCGCATCCTCAAGCTCAACATCGGCAACCCTGCGCCCTTCGGGTTCGAGGCGCCCGACACGATCGTGCAGGACATGATCGCGTCGCTGCCGCACGCGCAGGGCTACTCGGAGTCCAAGGGCATCGCCTCCGCGCGACGCGCGATCGTCACACGCTACGAACTCGTGCCGAACTTCCCCAAGTTCGACATCAACGACGTCTACCTGGGCAACGGCGTCTCCGAGCTCATCACCATGACCATGCAGGCGCTGCTCGACGACGGCGACGAGGTGCTCATCCCGGCACCCGACTATCCGTTGTGGACGGCGATGACCTCGCTCGCGGGTGGCACACCGGTGCACTATCTGTGCGACGAGTCCAACGACTGGAATCCGGATATCGAGGATATCGAGTCCAAGATCACCGAACGCACCAAGGCGATCGTCGTGATCAACCCGAACAACCCCACGGGTGCCGTCTATTCGCATGAGGTGCTCGAGGAGGTCGTCCGGCTGGCCCGTAAGCACCAGCTGCTGCTGCTGGCCGACGAGATCTACGACAAGATCCTGTACGACGACGCCAAGCACATCTCCCTCGCCTCTCTCGCTCCCGACCTGCTCTGCCTGACCTACAACGGTCTGTCGAAGGCCTACCGGGTCGCCGGCTACCGGTCGGGGTGGATGGTCATCACCGGCCCGAAGGAGCACGCGGCGGGCTTCCTGGAGGGCATCGACCTGCTGGCCTCCACACGGTTGTGCCCCAACGTGCCGGCTCAGCACGCGATCCAGGTAGCGCTCGGGGGGTACCAGAGCATCGACGACCTGGTTCTGCCCGGCGGACGATTGCTCGAGCAGCGTGACGTGGCGTGGGAGCGACTCAACGCCATTCCGGGCGTGAGCTGCGTCAAGCCACGCGGTGCGCTCTACGCCTTCCCGCGCCTGGATCCGGAGGTCTACGACATCCGCAACGACGAGAAGCTCGTGCAAGATCTGCTGCTGCAGGAGCGCATCCTCGTCACCCAGGGCACAGGCTTCAATTGGCCGAACCACGACCATCTGCGGATCGTCACGTTGCCGTGGGCACGCGATCTGGCGGTGGCGATCGAGCGGATCGGAAACTTCCTGTCGTCCTACAAACAGTAGAAAAAGGGCGTTCCGGCGCGGGAAAGAAATTGTTGCCGAAAAGTGATCTTGGTTTCTTTAGGACTAAAGTCCCTGTTAACAGGCCCAAGAGACCTTCCCGAGCGGTCGATTTGTCACATTGGTGACCATCGCCACACAACCGCATCTCCCCAAGTCGGGGCCGGAGCAAGTAATTTGTCTTATGGCACTGTTAGTGCCGGGCTCCCTGACCGTTCGCCATCCCCCCTGTGCGAGGTCAGGTGACGGTGGCGGGGACACCCCCCCTGCTCCCCGCCACCACCAGCCCAACTCTTCGCCCGTTTCTGGCTAGCCTGTGCGAGTGAACTACGGACATGGGCACGGTCACGGACACGGACATTCCGAAGGTCCTGTCCCTTTGGGGCCGATCGCCGCGAAGATCGTCGTCGGTCTGCTGACCGCAATCGGCATCGCGGTACTGATCGGCACCGCCCTACTGTGGCCGAGTAGCCGCGCCGTGGACATTCCCGCGCCTTTCCAGACCACCGGTGGCGGCGCGGTCGTCACCGAGGCCGGAACGGTCGTGGAGCAGGGACCGGGGCCGTGCGGGAGCACCTCCTTCGGCCGGGTATTCACCGGCGAACCGTCACCTCCCGCGACCGGGGCCTTCGAATGTGAGCGAAGCATCGTCGCCATCGAGTCCGGCCCCGACGAAGGCGCCCGAACGCTCCTCGAGGTGATTCCGGGGCCGGGCCAGCCCGAGCTGAAGGCCGGGGACGAGATCCGGATCGTCCGTCAGACCGATCCGGCGGGCGTCACCCAGTATTCCTTCTACGACTACGCCCGCGGCTTCCCGCTGGCGCTCGTGGTCGCGGCGTTCGCGATCGTCGTGGTCGCGATCGCCCGGTGGCGCGGTCTGCGGGCCCTGATCGGCCTCGGTATCGCGTTCGGCATTCTTGTGGTGTTCATGCTCCCCGCGTTGCTGGACGGCCGGCCCGCAGTGCCGGTCGCGCTGGTAGGCGGTTCTCTGATCCTCTACGCCGTGCTGTATCTGGCGCACGGTGTGAATCTGCGAACGAGTTCGGCACTGCTGGGCACTCTTGCGTCGATGGCCCTCGCAGCGCTGCTGTCGTACGCGACGATCCGGATGACGCACCTGACCGGGCTGTCGGAGGAACAGAACACCAACGTGCAGTTGTACATCGGGCACGTGTCGATCTCGGGACTGCTGCTGGCCGGTTTCATCATCGGTTCGCTCGGTGTGCTCAACGACGTCACCATCACGCAGGCGTCGTCGGCGTTCGAACTCGCCGCGCTGGACCCGGACTCGTCGCGGCGGAACATCTTCTCCGCGGCGATGCGGGTGGGACGCGACCACATCGCCAGCACCGTCTACACCCTCGTCCTGGCGTACGCGGGTGGCGCGTTGCCGCTGCTGCTGCTGTTCTCCGTGGCAGGGCGCTCGATCACCGATGTGATCACCAGTGACGCAGTGGCCATCGAGCTGGTCCGCGCGTGCGTCGGCGGCATCGCGCTGACGCTGTCGGTGCCGCTCACCACCGCGATCGCCGCGGTCCTGGCGCGAGCCGACGTACCGCCGCAGCAACCGCAGGGCCGGCACGCCCGCCGGGCGTAGCTCAGGGCAGACGGATCGGCGGCAGCTGCGGCAGTTCGATGGTCGGCAGCGGCGGCAGGGTCGGCACCGGCACCCCGAGACCCGGAATGGTCGGCGGCGGGGGCGGCGACGGCTCGGGTGCCGGCGGAACCGGGCGCGGCGAATAGGTCGTCGGCTCGGGTTCCGGGGTCTCGGTGGTCGTGGTGACCTGGGTGGGCGCCACGGCGGGAGCGGGACTCGGGCGCGGTGCACTGCTCGTCGACGGTACGTACGACTGGGTGGGGCTCGTTCCGTCGGCGGATGCACCGGTGAGCCCGGTGCTCAGCGCCACCCCGATCACCGCGACCACCGCGAGAGCCGTGCCCGCGAGACCGGCACCGGAGATCTGCTTGCCGCTGACGGTCGGGCCACGGCTCGCCAACGACGACCACCACGGCTTCTGACCGTCGCCGGAGTCCGTACCGGCGGTTGCACCCGGCGAGCGAGTGGCGGTGACGACCGGAATCTGCTCGGTGTCGGCGGTGGTCGACGAGGGCCGACCCGGCACGATGCGGGTGAGCGTACTCACCGGCTGCGAGCTCGGGGGTTTCGCAGCGAGTATCGCTCCGCCCTTGGCGAGCACGAGTTCGGGTTCGTGTGGGACCACCAGGGGCAGCCCGAGCCACGAGCGCAGCACCTCCTGCACCAGCGGGATGTGCGCGCCGCCGCCGAGCAGCACCACCGCTTCGGGGTTGCGACCGGCACGGGAGATCACCTGGTGCACGAATTGGGCCGACGACTCGACGCACTGCGAGATGAGCGGATCGAAGGTCTCGCGCGACATCAGCACCAGCCCGGCGGCGCCGGGCACCGCCACGGTGTGGCTCTCGGACAGCTTCTCCTTGGCCTCGCGGCACTGCGCCGACAGCTCGTCGTCGGTGGCAGGGTCGTCGGGGCGCCACACTCCGTTGGAGTCGAGCTGGTGGTCGCGGATGACGTTGTCGAACACCCGGCCGCCGATGCTGTCGGTGCGTTCGGCGAGCACTTCACGGGTGACGAGGTCGACGACGGTGACGGTGAGCCCGGCGTCGCCGAGGTCGTAGAAGACTGCGGTGTTGCTGCCGAGTTCTCCGGTGGCCTGCAGGTAGGTCACCGCGGCTTCGGGTTCGGACACGAGCACGTACCGGTCGATGCCTTCGGCCGCCATCGCGGCACGCAGGCGATCGGCCTGGGACTGGTCGCGATAGACCAGGCCGACACGCTCGATGGGATCACCTGCGACACCGGTCTGGAAGAGCACTCCGAGGGTACCGGCCGCCAGTCGCGCGGGTTCGTCCTTGCCCGTCTCGACCACCTGGAACTGGAAGCCTGCGGACGGGCTCGTGCGGTCCACCGGCCGTACCACCCGAACGGCGCTCTCCCCCACGGTCACACCGAGAATCGAACTCATCAGCCGCCTTCGACGTTGGTTGCGCCAGCCGCGTCAGCTTCCCCCGGCGCCCGGAATCCTCGACGATCGTACAGAACCCTTCCGACAGACCGGGAGGGCGTTCGATTCGTCCGGGAGTGCGTGATCGGTGAGCGCGCCGAGCACCCCGGGAGCGTCTCCCATAGGATCACGCAATGCGGATTCTCTACGTGTGCACCGGAAACATCTGCCGATCACCGACCGCAGAAAGGCTGACCTCCGCGTATGCCGAAGAGGCCGGCCGCGACGATCTCTTCGCGCACAGCGCCGGCACCCGGGCGATGGTCGGTTACGGCATGGAACCAACGGCCGCACTCGTCCTGCAGCAACTCGGAGGCGACCCGGACGGATTCGCCGCGCGCCGGATCACCCCGCAGCTCGCGGAGGACTCCGACCTCGTCATCACCATGAGCGAGCGGCAGCGGGCCAAGGTCATGCAGCTCGCCCCGCGCCGGATGCGCGTGACGTTCACGCTGCGCGAGGCCGCCCGGGTGCAGGACATCAGTGGGGCTCGGAGCGTCGCAGAATTGGCGACGGCCCGGGCACAGCTATCTGCGCCCGGGCCGGAGGACATCGTCGACCCGATCGGCCGCGACGAGGAGACATTCGTCGCAGTCGGATCCGAGATCGCCGACCTGCTGCTACCTCTCCTCGCCCGTCTGCGGGAGTGAATCGCTCACCGAGCGCCGCGGCGTGTGCACCACGGAGTACGCCTGCGGCGCTTGGTAGGCGTCCGCGCGACCGTAGGAGACCGGTTGCGGCGCCGAATGGGCCGGCTTTTCCTCGCGCCGGTGACCGTTCTGCGGCCGTGCCGGTCCCTCGACGGGTGCCGGGGACGCATGGTGAGCAGGCACAGGCTGGGCCGGCCGGTCGACGCGCTGCGTCGCGGGCGTGGTGATCTGCGGCGCGGCGGGCGACGCGGCGGGAGTACCGCCGTCCTTGTCGGAGCTGTAGTAGTACCGGTACTCGTAGGCGGTGCCACGACCCTTGGTGGGGGTCATCGCGAGGATCGTGCCCAGCACAGGCGCATTGACCGCACGCAGGTTGCCGACGGCCCGCGCGAACTGCTCGCGGGTGGTCTTGCCGTAGCGCGCGATGAGCAGCGCGCCGTCGGCGATGTTCGTCAGGATCGCCGCGTCGGTGACGGGCAGCAGCGGCGGCGCGTCGATGATGACGTAGTCGAAGCGCGACCTCAGGTCGTCGAGGACCTCCCGCGCGTGCGTGGAGCCGAGCAGCTCGGACGGGTTGGGCGGCAGCCCGCCTGCAGCCAGCACCCACATGCCGTCGAATCGGGTCGGCTGGAGCACGTCCTCGAGCGTGGCCTGGTTCGCGAGCACCGTCGAGAGACCGGCCTCGCCGATCGAGCCGAGATACTTCGACACGCGCGGGCGGCGCAGGTCGGCTTCGACGAGTACCACCGAGTGTCCGGCCTCGGCGAGCACGAGTGCGGTGTTGACGGCCGTGGTGGTCTTGCCCTCGCTGGGCAGCGAGCTGGTGATGACGATCGCTCGTGGCGGGTTGTCCACCTCGAGGAACTGCAGATTGGTCCGCAGCTCGCGGTAGGCCTCGGCGTCGCCACTGTTGGCTTCTGCGAACACGATCGCCGGATCCTCCTGCCGCGCCTTCTCGAGCGGGATCACACCCACCACGCCGGTGCCCGCGATCTCCTCGATCGCGGCACGGTCCTTGACGGTGTTGTCGAGGCGGTCGCGCAGGACGGCGAGAGCGATGCCGAGCAGCACACCGACCGCCAACCCCAGCGCGACGTTCCGTGTGGTCTTCGGCGTCACCGGCGCCGACGGCGTGGCCGCGTACTGCTCGACCACCACGCGCGCGGTGGGCGGACCGCCGTCCTCGGGGGTCTCCAGTTCACGCGCCATGACGACGAATTCGTCCGACAGGGCGTTCGCGAGGTCGCGGGCGCGTTCGGGGGATTCGTCGGTGACGGCGGTGTCGATGAGCACCGTGTCGGGGGTGGACGAGGCGGTCACCTTGGCGGCCAGCTCGACCGCCGACGTGTCGTCCATTCCGAGCTTGTCGAGGGTGCGCTGCGCGAGGGTGGTGCCTTCGAGCAGTTCGGTGTAGGAGGTGACACGCTGCTGCGAGAACAGGTTGCCCTGGTAGACCTCCTGCACCGACGCGCCCGAGGAAGTGGACACGAACAGCCGCGTCTTGGCCTCGTATTGGGGGGTGGTCAACAGGGAGGCGCCTAGTGCGGCAAGCACCGCCACCACAGTCGTGACGGCGACGATCTTCCACCTCGCCTGCAGAATCCGCAGGTAATCATGTACTTCCATCAGGGCGTCTCCCTCGTTGCGGTAACACTGCGTGCGCACCCGGCGGGCGCGGTGTGGGGGTCGTGTCGGGTCAGCAGGCGGTCGAGTACGGGGCCGATCGCACGTATCGCGTCCGGATCGGCCAGTTCCGAGTGCGTGAACGGCACCGGATGTTCGACGACGCGACCTCGCACGTACCGCTGCCAGGTGGCGGCGAGATCGGGATGCCGGTCGAGATCGGGGGCCGCGACCACCAGATCGATATCGCCGTCGTATTCACGGAGAGTGTGCGTGCGCACCGCGGCTTCGACGGCTTCGGCGGCGGCGTCGCTGCGGCGCCGGATGTCGGCGACGAGTTCTTCGGGCAGCCCGGCGATGTCGGGTTCGTGCTCCGCGGCGGAATGCGGGCCGGTGGGCAAGGTCTCGGGGGTGAGCGTGTCGAGCAGCACTACCGCACCGACCTGCTCGCCGAGTTCGCGCAGCTGCGCGGCCATTTCGTGTGCGATCGTGCCGCCCACCGACCAGCCCAGCAGGTGGTAGGGACCATCGGGCTTCACCTTACGGATCTCGTCGACATACCGCGCGGCGAAATCGCCGATGCTTTCGGGAAGGTCGTCGAAGCCCGTCGCCTGCAGGCCGTAGAGGGTGCGGCCCTCGAGATGCGCGGCCAGCCCGGAGTACATCCAGGCGAGTCCGCTGAGGGGATGCACGCAGAACAGCGGGGGCCGCTCGTCGCCGCGACCACCGATTTCGACGATGCTGCCGAGCGGGTCGCGCTCGTCGTCGCGGCGGCCGTGTGCGATGCGGTCGGCGAGTGCGGACAGGTCGGGGCTGGTGAACAACCATTCGACGGGGACGTCGGTGCCGAGGGCCTCGCGCAGGTCGCTCGCCACGGTGACCGCGCCGATGGAACTGCCACCGAGGTCGAAGAAGCTACGGTCGGCGGAGATTTCGTCGACAGGCAGGCCGAGGTGGCGGGCGAACACCGCGGCGACGGTCTGCGCGATGTGTCCTTCCGGTGCCGCGTACGGTTCGTCGGCCGTCTCGTCGGGGGCAGGCAGCGACAGGCGGTCGATCTTGCCGGAGGGCAGGAGCGGCAGTGCGTCGACGACCGTGATGCTCGCCGGTCGCAGGTGCCGCGGCAGGTCGGCGGCGAGTGCGCGGCGCAGGGCCGCGACGTCGGGTGCGGTGCCGGTCTCGGCCCGGATGTAGGAGACGAGCACGGTGTTCCCGGCGCGTCCGGTATGCGGCACGGTGACGGAGGCGGCGACGCCCGGTCGGGCCAGGAGGGCGGCGTCGACCTCGGCGGGTTCGATGCGGATGCCGTGGATCTTCACCTGATCGTCGACGCGGGCCACGTGATCCAGTTCCCCGTTGGGCAGGATCCGAACCATGTCTCCCGTGCGGTACAGGCGCGACCCACCGTCACCGAACGGGTTCGCCACGAAACTCGTTGCTGTGAGACCGGATTCGTATCGGTAACCCCGCGCAGCGCTGTCGCCCGTCACGTAGAGTTCGCCGACGGTGCCGCGCGGAACGGGATGCAGGCGTGAGTCCAGCACGTACGCGGTGGCCCCTGCGACCGGGACGCCGATGCCCGGCTTCCCGTCGCCGTTCAGCGGGCCCGCGCACGAAAGGGCGACGGTGAACTCGGTCGGGCCGTAGCCGTTGAAGATCCGGTGCCGCGACCAGCGGCGCACCAGCGCGGCCGGCAGGCTCTCCCCCGCCGCGACGATCGTCGTCGGTGCGAGCGCGTCGGGGTCGAGCGTCCCGAGCACGGTGGGCGTGATGTTCAGGTGCGTGACGCCCTCGCCGACGATCAGTTCGCGCAGCGGTTCTCCGGCGAAGGTGTGGTCGGGCGCGATCACGAGGGCACCGCCGTGCGCGTGCGCGCAGAGCAGTTCGAACACCGCGGCGTCGAAGGTGTGCGAGGCCACCTGCAGTACCCGCGACTGCGGCCCGAGACCGAGCCGTTCGCTCTGCAGGTCGAGCAGTGTGGCCAGCCCGCGATGGGTGACCTCGACGCCCTTCGGGGTGCCCGTGGTTCCGGACGTGTAGATCGTGTAGGCGAGATCGTCGGATGTCACTGCGGGTCGCGGTGGTTCGACGGCGTCGAAGTCGACAGTGCGGTCGGCGGTGAGGTCGATCCACGTCAGGTGTCCGAGCGCGCGCGAACCGACGGTCAGCCCGATCCGGGCGCCGGAGCCGGTGAGGATTGCTGCACTGCGCGCGTCGGGCTGGGTGAGGTCGACCGACACCCACGCCGCACCGAGTTTCGTGATCGCCCAGACGGCCAGTGGCCAGTATTCGCTGCGGGGCACCGCGACGGCGACGAGGTCTCCGCGCCGGACCCCGTGAGCGGCGAGCACGGTGGCGACCTCGTCGGCGCGCGCGTCGAGTCCGCCGTAGGTCCAGGCGACGCCTTCGGAGCGCACCGCGATGCGACCGCGATGCCGCTCGACGGTATCGGCGAGGATCTCCGGCAGGGTGCGCGGCTCGACGGCCGGAGCCGACAGCGGCGCGGCGACCGGCACGGCGAGATCGCCGACGGCGCACTCGGGTTCGGTGATGGCGGCGGCGAGCATCGCGACGAGGTCGGTGAGCATCGCGTCGCCGGTGGTGTGATCGAACAGGTCCGTCGCATAGACCAGACGCAGATCCAGTCCGGGCTGCCGTTCGACGACTTCGAGGACGAGATCGAACTGCGCGGCCGGTTCACCGGCGTCGGTCTCGGCGACCTGCACGTCCGGCAGTTGCGGCAGCGACTCGCCGGCCTCGACGCGGTGCGTGATCAGCACCTGGAACAGCGGGCTGTACGACGGGTCGCGACGCGGCGCGACGCGGGCGACGACCTCGTCGAACGGCACATCGGCGTGGGCGAGGGCCTCGAGATCGGCGGTGCGCACGTCGCGCAGCAGATCGGCGAACGGGCGGTGGGGGTCGACGGGAGTGCGCAGCACGACGGTGCCGACGAACATGCCGACGAGCCGATCGAGGCGCGCGTCGGTGCGACCCGCGATCGCGGTGCCGACGGTGATGTCGGTGCGTCCGCTGCGACGCGCGAGCAGGGCGGCGAGCACGGCGTGGACCAGCATGAACACCGTGACGTCGTGGTGGCGTGCGACGTCGCGCAGGCGACGGTAGGTGCCGGCGTCGAGACGCGAGACGGTCTGCGCGCCCCGGTGAGTCGGTTGCGCGGGGCGCGGCCGGTCGGTGGGCAGCGGCAGCGGACCGTCCGGCAGCGACTCGAGTGTGGTTGCCCAGTAGTCGAGTTGGCGGGCGGCGAGCGAGCCGGGGTCGGCGGCGTCGCCGAGCATCTCGTGCTGCCAGCGCGCGTAGTCGCCGTAGGTGACGGGCAGGGGTTCGAAGACGGGAGCCTCGTTGCTGCGACGTGCACTGTAGGCGGTGGCGAGATCGGCCAGCAGCGGGCCGACGGATGCTCCGTCGAACGCGATGTGGTGGACGGCGGCGGCGAGCACCCAGCGGCCGGGTTCGACGTCGAACAGCCTGATCCGTAGCGGCGCCTGCGTGGTGATGTCGAAGGGCGCCGTGAGGGTCGCGGTCACGGCCGCGGCGATGTCGGCGGGGGCGGAGTGCTCGAGCATCGGCGGGTCGACGGGCACCTGCAGGTCGCCGGTGAAGGCGGTGCGCAGCACACGGTGCCTGTCCACGACGTCGCCCACGGCGGCGGCGAGTGCGTCGACGTCGAGGTCGCCGGTCAGTGACAGCACGACCGGCACGAGATAACCGGCGGTGGCCGCCTCGGCGCGCGCGACGATCCCGAGGCGGCGCTGGGCGGGTGCGATCGGCGCCGGTGCGTCGTCGTCGTAGTGCCGCAGCGCGACGCGTTGCTCGTCGCCGGTTTCGATGCGGGCGGCGAGTGTGGCGAGGGTGGGGGCGGCCAGCACCTCGCGCACCGGCACGTCGGTGCCGAACGCGTCGCTCAGGCGTGCGGCGAAGACGACCGCGGACAGCGAGTCGCCGCCGGCGGAGAAGAAGCCCCGGTGCGCGGCGGGGCGGGTGCCGAGCACGTCCTCGGCGACGGTGACGACGAGATCCTCGGTGTCGGTCAGCGGCCGGTCGAGTGCGGTGTCGTCGTCGAGCGCGACCGCGTCGTGCAGTTCGAGGGCTGCGACATCGAGTTTGCCGTTGGGTGTGAGGGGCAGCCGGTCGAGCACGTGCATGCGGGTGGGCATCCGGTGCGGGGGCACGACGAGTGCCAGTCGGGCGGTGAGCTCATGGGCCGACAGGTCCGTGCCTGCGGCGAACGCGACGAGTGTGCCGGCGACCGCGACCACCACGGCCTGCCGGACTCCGGGCTGGGCGAGCAGTGCGGCTTCGAGTTCGCCGGGTTCGATGCGCACGCCGCGCACCTTGAGCTGGCGGTCGGTGCGGCCGAGATAGCCGAGGCTGTCGTCCACGCGGCGGTGGACGCGGTCGCCCGTGCGGTACATGCGTGCCCCGCCCGGGGCGGCGACGAACCGCTCTGCGGTGCGAACGGGGTCGTCGAGATAACCGGCGGCGAGTCCGTCACCCGCGAGGTACAATTCGCCCACCGCACCGGCCGGCAAGGGGCGCAGGAGCGCGTCGAGTACGTGGGCGGTGGTGCCGGGCACGGGCCGCCCGATACCGGGCTGCGTACCGGGCTCGATGTCGGCGAGGGTTGCGACGATCGTGGCCTCGGTCGGGCCGTAGGCGTCGAGCATCACGCGACCGGCCGCCCAGCGCGCCGCGAGCGCCGGTGGCAGTGTTTCGCCGCCGGATGCGACGATCTTCAGGTCGGGCAGGCCCTCGGGGTCGAGGGTGCCGAGCACGGTCGGCGTCGAGAGGTAGTGGGTGATGCGCTGTTCGGCGAGGTAGCGGTGCAGATCCTGCCCCGCGTACACCTCCGGGGGTGCGACGACGAGGGTGGCCCCGGTGGTGTGAGCGAGCAGCAGTTCGAGCAGAGCCGCGTCGAACTCGGGCGAATAACCGTGCAGCACACGATCTCCGGGGCCGACCTGGTAGCGCTTCGCCACTTCGTCGGCGAGCGGGGCGAGCCCGCGGTGCGTCACCGCGACCCGCTTCGGCGCGCCGGTGGACCCGGAGGTGGACACGACATATGCGGTGCCCGGCAGGCAGGTCTCCCCCGCGTTCCGCGAATGCGTGAACGCCGCACCGGTTTTGGTGATGGCCCACAGGGTGCAGATGTAGTCGACGCTGCGCGGCGCATCGATGTGCACGATTCTGCCGTCGCGCGCGCCGTCGGCTCGCAACCGGTCGGCGAGTTCGTCGGACTGCTCGTCGAGTTCGCGGTAGGTGAGCGATTCGCCGTCACCGCACAGGGCTTCGCGGTCGGGGTGGACAGCAGCGGTGGCGCGCAGCATCTCTGGGAGGGTGCGTGCCGGGGCCGGGCTCGCACCCTCGAGCGCGGGAGCCGGGGTGTCGAGGGCGACCTCACCGACGACACTCTCCGGTGCGCTCGAAAGGGCGCCGAGCAGTTCGGTGAAGCGGGTCGCGAGTAGTTCAGCGCTGCGACCGGAGAATCGGGCGGCGTCGAAGACGAGCGTTCCGAGGTAGCCCTCGGGGCGCGGCGAGAGGGTGAACTGCAGGCCGAACTTCGGTGTGTCGTCGAGAACTTCGCGTGCCTCGACGGTGAGTTCTCCGAGGGTGATCGGCTCGATGCCGAAGTCCTGCAGCGCCAGCGCGACCTGCGGTGCAGCGCTGTGTTGCTCCGACAGCAACTGTTCGTACGGGACGGCCACGTGATCGAAGGCGGCGACGTCGAAGTCGCGGACCTGGCCGAGCAGGCCGGTGAACGTCATGTCGGGGGTGACGCGGGCCCGCAGCACGAGGGTGTCGAGGAACGGGCCGACGAGGTTTTCGAGTTGTGCCCATCGGCGTCCGCCGACCACGGCTGCGACGGCGATGTCGTCGCTGCCACCGAGCCGCGCGAGCAGCACCGACAGCGCGGCGTGCAGCACCATGAACTCGGTGGCTCCGTGCGCGCGGGCGAGTTCGCCGAGGGCACTGCGTACTTCGGATCCGATCGTGAAGTCCACGCTGCGCGCGCCGGTTTCGGTGCCGGGTGCGTCGGCGGGCAGTTCGGTGACGGTCATGCCGTCGAGGGCACGTCGCCAATGCTCGATGTCGCCCTCGGCGATGCCGCGTTCGGCCTCCCACAGCGCGTAGTCGGCGTACTGCAGCGGCAGCGGCTCCCACTGCGGGGCTGTGTCTTCGGTGCGGGCGAGATAGGCGAGGGTGAGGTCGCGCAGCAGCGGCCGCAGCGACGTGCCGTCGGCGATCGAATGGTCGACGTCGAGGTGCAGCACGTGCTGGTCGGGGCCGGTGCGTTCGAGTCGCACGTGCCACCGGTCGCTGCGCGGTGTCTCGTGGACCTGCTGGTACACCCCATCGCCGGCGACGACGTAGTCGGTGCGCAGGATCTCGTGCCGCAGCGCGACGTCGCCGAGTGCGGCCTGCAGTGCGCCGAGATCGAGTGGTCCACGCAGGCTCACCTCGCTGCGCAACCGGTATGCCTCGGGAGCAATCGAACTCAGTCCCCACAGCCTGCGCTGCGCGCGGCTGAGCGGGATCCGCTCGGGTCGCGGCGACACCGCGACGGGTCCGGCGTCGGTGTCGAAATCACCCGCGTCCAGGGCGGCGGCGAGGGCGTCGACCGTGGGGTTCGCGAAGACCGTACGCAGCGGCACAGCGGTACCGGTCTCGTCGCGCAGCCGGCCGACGAGAACGGTGGCAAGTAGCGAGTTGCCGCCGATGGCGAAGAAGTCGTCGGTGCGTCCCACTGCGGTGCCGTCGCCGAGGACGTCGCCGACGATGCGCGCGACGAGTGCTTCGGTCTCCGTGCGCGGTGCGCTGCCTTCGCCCGTGTCGGGGTAGGGCAGCGCGGCGACGTCGACCTTGCCGTGGGCGGTGAGCGGAATCGTATCGACCGGCACGACCGAGGCGGGCACGAGATAGGCGGGCAGCGTGGTGCGCAGCTGCGCGCGCAGATCCCATCCGTAGATGTTCTCGCCCGTGACGTAGGAGACGAGCCGGCCGCCGCGCAGGAGGGTCACCGCTCGGTCGACGCCGTCGAGCGCGGTGAGCGCGGTGTCGATCTCGCCGGGTTCGATGCGCACGCCGCGCAGCTTGATCTGATTGTCGCTGCGCCCCGCGAATTCGAGAGCCACTCCGCCACCCGGGCCGGTTGCCGGTAGCTCGGGCTGTCCGGCACGCGCGCGGATCCATCGGGCCAGATCACCGGTGCGGTAGCGGCGCACGCCGTCGGGCCCGGCAACGAACCGGGCCGCCGTCCGGCCTGCCGCCCCGCGGTAACCGGATGCCAGCCGCGGTCCCGAGACATACAGTTCGCCGACCACACCGGCGGGCACGGGCCGCAACCGTTCGTCGAGGATCTCCACGGTCACACCGCGACCTGGGGTGCCGATGACGACGTCGTCACCGGGGCGCAGCGCCCACGACACCGTGGCGAAGGTCGTCGCCTCGGCCGGGCCGTATCCGTTGACGAGGCTGCGGCCTGCACCCCAGCGCTCCACGATTTCCGGGGTGAGCCGGTCGCCGCCGAGCATGAGCACACGCAGGTCGGGCAGTTCGCGCACCGGAACGGTCGCGAGGCGCGAGGGGGTCATCACCGCATGGGTGATGGCGGCACCGGCGAGCAGGTCGCCGAGCGCGTCGCCGCCGTAGCTCTCCGAGTCGGCCACCACGAGCGTTGCACCGGCGATACCGGCGGTGAGTATCTCGAGGATCGCGGCGTCGAACGACGGTGCTGCGACGTGCAGTACGCGGTCGCCGGGGAAGGCCGTGAGGTAGTCCTCGATGTCGTCGGCGAAGGCACTCGCGGCGCGCTGGGTGACGGTGACGGCCTTGGGGTTTCCGGTGGTGCCGGAGGTGAAGACGAAATAGGCGGGCGCGTCGAGTGCCGGATCGTCGGCGTCGGCGAGCGTTTCCTCGACGTCGGAGGTCACCTCGAGCCAGCGCACGCTCTGCGGAAGCGTGTGCGCTTCCCCGACGCCCACACGCACGTCGGCGAGGATGTCGGCCAGTCGCGTCGTGGGTGCGGTGGGGTCGACGAGCATCGGTGCGGCCCCGGCGCGGATGATGCCCCACACGGCGAGCACCGATTCGAGCGAGCGCGGGTAGGCGCACGCCACGGCGTCGCCCGGACGCACCCCGGCGTGCTGGAGTCGCGCGGCGAGCGCGTCGGCGTGGTGCAGGAGTTCGGGATACGACAGTTCGCGGTCGGCGTCGACGATCGCGAGTCCGTCGCCTCCTGCGAGAGCCCCCTGCGCCAGCCATCGGCGCAGCGACCGCGGCGAACCGGGCGTGGCACCGACCGCGGGAACGGCGGTGTCGTCGAGGAACGCGATCTCGCTCACCCGCACTTCCGAATCGGCGACGGCCGCGCTCAGGATGGTGCGCAACCGCTCGGCGTAGGTGGCCACGGTCTCGGCCTCGTACAGATCGGTGCTGTAGAAGAATTCGAGGTCGATCCCGTCCTGCTTCTCGGTGACGGTGACCTGCACGTCGACGTTGACGTGTTCGGTGTCGACGGGCTGGGCGGTCACACAGAGACCGGGCAGCGCGAACGTCGACGAGACCGGCCGTGCCTGCGAGAGCGCGACTTGGAACAGCGGGTGCCGCGCTTCGCTGCGTGCGGGCTGCAACTTCTCGACGAGCGTCTCGAACGGCGCGTCGGGGTTGGTGTAGGCCGCGAGGTCGCGTCGGTGCACCTGCGCGAGCAGTTCGGCGAAGGTGGCGTCGGGGTCGACATCGGTGCGCAGCACGAGGGTGCCGGCGAACATGCCGACGACGTCGTCGAGTTGCGGGTCGCCGCGACCGGATACAGCGGTGCCGATGGCGATGTCGCGGCCGGCACCGTGCCGCGCGAGCAGCGCGGCGAGCGCGGCGTGCAGCACCATGAACACCGTGGCGCGGCCGTCACGGGCCAGCGTGTGCAGACCCCGGACGAGATCGGCGTCCAGTGTGAGCGTGTGGGCGGCGGCGTGTCCGGTGGGCTGTGCGGGTCGCGGCCGGTCGCCGGGCAGGGTCACCTCGTCGGGCAGGCCGGCGAGTTCGCCCAGCCAGTACGGGATCTGGTCGTCCGCGACGCTGCGCTGCCATCGCGCAAAGTCGCTGTACTGCACGGGAAGCAGCGGCAGGTCGGGTTCCGTTCCGGTGAGCCGCGCTTCGTAAGCGTCGGCGATGTCGCGCAGCAGCGGCGTGAGCGACCAGCCGTCGGCAGCGATGTGGTGCAGTACGACGAGCAGCACGTGCCGGTCGGGTGCCGTCCGGTACAGCCGCATGCGGACGGGTGGTTCGACTGTGAGATCGAAGCCGGTGGTCGCGTAGTCGCGGACGAAGCCGTCGAGGGCATCTGCGGGCACGGCGACGGGGTCGAGATCGGGACGCACCGCGGGCAGCACGGTCTGCTCGTCGGCGCCGGGGTAGACGGTGCGCAGCGTGCGGTGGCGTTCGAGTACGTCGCCGACGGCGGTGGCGAGCGCATCGACGTCCAGGGTCCCGTCGAGGTGCACCTCGAACGGCAGGTTGTAGCTCGGGGAATCCGGATCGAAGCGGTTGACGAACCACAGGCGCTGCTGCGCCGCCGACAGCGGTGCGGGTGCGTCGGGGTCGGCGACGAGAGGCACACGGCGACGAGGCGCTCGGCCGTTCTCGCCGATGAAGTCGGAAAGTGCTGCGATGGTGCGGTTCTCGAAGATGTCACGGACGGTGACGTCGGTGTCGAGCACGTCCGACAGCCGCCCGGCGAGACGCGTGGCGAGCAGCGAGTTGCCGCCGAGGTGGAAGAAGTCGTCGTCGGCGCCGAGGGTGCCGGGAGCGATGCCGAGCAGTTCGGCGCACACGTCCGCGACGAGTTCTTCCACGGGTCCGTGTGGTGCGGCGCCCCCACCGGCGGTGATGTCGGGGACGGGCAGTGCGGCACGGTCGAGCTTGCCGTTGGGCGTGATCGGCAGCGCGTCGAGCACCACTGCTGCGGACGGCACGAGATAGTCGGGCAGGCTGCGCCGCAGGTCGCGGAGCGCAGCGGTGGCGTCGCCGCCGACGAGATAGGCCACGAGCCGGTCGTCGCGCAGCAGCACGGCGGCCTGGCGCACGCCCTCGCTGCGCAGCAGGGCCGCTTCGATCTCGCCGGGTTCGATGCGGTAGCCGCGCAGTTCGATCTGCTGGTCGGCGCGGCCGAGATAGTGCAGCGCCCCACCGGTGTCACGCCGGCCGAGATCGCCGGTGCGGTAGCGGCGACCGCCACCGGGTGCGGCGACGAACTGCGTCGCGGTCTGGCCGGGGCGTCCGCGATAGCCGCGCGCGAGTTGGTCTCCGCGCACGTACAGTTCGCCGGTCGCGCCGGGCAGTGCGGGTCGCAGCGACGAGTCGAGTACGTCCACGGCGAGACCGGGCAGCGACGCACCGATGCCGGGGGCGGTGGCGTCGCCGAGAGTGACGTGCACGGTGGTCTCGGTGATGCCGTACATGTTCACCGTCCGCACGTGCGGATGGTTCTGCACCCACGGACGCACGCGCTCGTGGTCGAGGGCTTCGCCGCCGAAGATCAGCAGCCGCAGATCGTCGAGCGGCGCATGGCCGGTGGTGGCGAGTTGGTAGAAGGCCGTGGGCGTCTGGTTGAGCACCGTGACCCGGTGGCTGCGGAGTACGTCGACGAAGACGGCCGGGTCACGCACGGTGAGGTGGTCGACCACGACGAGACGGGCACCGGTGCTCAGCGGCGCCCACATCTCCCACACGGAGAAGTCGAAGGCCGGCGAGTGGAACAGTGTCCACACGTCGTCGGCACACAAGCCGAACTCGTCGACGGTCGCGGCGAGCAGCGACAGCACGTTGCGGTGCGACACCAGCACACCCTTGGGGGTGCCGGTGGAACCGGAGGTGTAGACGAGATAGGCGCCGAGGTCCGGGACGAGCGACAGGTCGAAGAGCGCACCGTCGTCGAGGCGGTCGGCGACATCCGGATCGTCGAGGCGCACCGTGGGCACCTGCACATCGGCGAGATCGGTTCCGGCGGTGACGACGAGCGTGGGCTGCGCGTCGTCGAACAGGGCTTGCAGGCGCGCGGCGGGGTGCGTGACGTCGACGGGCAGGTAGATGCCGCCGGCGCGGGAGACGGCGAGGATCGCGACGACGAGTTCGGGTGTGCGCGGTAGCGCGACCGCCACGACTTCGTCGGCTGTGAGGCCGCGTTCGCGAAGGATCTTGGCGAGTGCGCCCGAGCGCGACCACAGCGCTCCGTAGCTGAGGGAGTACCCGTCCCCCACCACGGCGACTGCTGCGGGATCGTCGGCCACGCGCTGCGCGACCAGCTCGGGCAGCGACTCGGCCGGAAGGCGTTGTGCGGCGCCGGCGGGGGTGGAGCCGGCGCCGCACAACTCGATACCGCCGATCGGGAGACCCGGGTCGACGGTAACGGCATCGAGAATACGCTCGAACCACGAGTGCCACTGCGCAATCGTGTGCGATTCCAAAATTTCGTCTGCATACCTAATGACCGTCTCCAAACCGGCGGGTGTACCGGTCTCGGAACGGCGTTCGCGAACGGTGACCTCGAGGTCCACGCGTGCGGTGTCCACGGGGATCTCACGGATCGTCGTGGAACTGCCGGGAAGCGTGAACTCGTCGAGGGAGAACGACTCGTACGCCAGGATCACCTGAAACAGCGGGTGGTGTGCACCGGCTCCGGCCCCCACCGCATCGACGATGCGATCGAACGGCACGTCGGCGTGGGCGAAGGCATCGAGATCGGAGCGTCGCGTTTCGGTGAGCAGGTCGGCGAAGGTGCGGCGCGGATGCACCCGCAATCGCAGCGGCACGGTTCCGACGAACATGCCCACCAGATCATCGACAGCGGCATCGCTGCGCCCGGAGACCGGCGTGCCGATGGTGACGTCCTCGGTGGCGGCGAGCGCCGACAGCAAGGTCGCGAGCGCAGCGTGCATCACCATGAACGGCGTGACGTCGTGGGCGCGGGCGAGTTTATCGATGGCGGCGTGCATTTCGGCGGGGATCGCAAACTCCGCACGACCCGCACTGCCCACCCTCACCCCGGTCCGGGGACGGTCGGTCGGCAGCGCGAGCAGCGGCGGCGCGTCGGCGAGCGTCCGCTTCCAGTAGGCGAGCTGGCGAGCCGCCAGGCTCTCGGGGTCGTTCTCGTCGCCGAGCACGGCACGATGCCAGCGCGCGTAATCGCGGTAGGTGACCGCCGGTGCCGGCAGTTCGAGGGGCTGCCCGTCGCGGTGGGCACGGTAGGCGGCGACGGCATCGCGTCCGAGCGGCAGCAGCGACAGGCCGTCGGCTGCGATGTGATTGATCACCACTACGAGCAGATAACCCGATTCCGCCCGGAACAGGCGGGTGCGTATCGGCGGGTCGACCGTGAGATCGAAACGAGCACGCGCCAATTCGGCCAGTTGCGCATCGCGATCGGCGACGGCTTCCACCGGCTCGAGATCGAGTGTCACGGTCGGCAGTACCTGCTGGCGCGGGCCGGACGGGCTGTCGGGGAACACCGTGCGCAGCGACTCGTGGCGCGCGAGCACGGTCGCTGCGGCCGCGCGAACAGCGTCGAGGTCGGTGTCGGCGTCGAGGTCGACGGTGAAGGCGATGTGGTCGCCACCGTCGACACGATCGGCCACGTCGAACCGGTTGAGCAACCACATGCGCTGTTGCGCGGGCGCGAGCGGCGCATCGGCATGATCGTCGTCGACGTGGACGAGGGGCAGGTGCTCGCCGGTGGACTCCGCGGTGAGCAGGCGTGCGAGTTCGGTGACGGTGGGATGCTCGAAGATGTCGCGCACGCCCACCGGGCGACCGGCGAGACTGCGCAGGCGCGCCGCGAGCTGGGTCGCGAGCAACGAGTTGCCGCCGACGGCGAAGAAGTCGTCGGAGCCGGACGCTCCCGGAAGGCCCAGCAGGTCGGCGACGATACCGGCGACGAGTTCTTCGGTGGTGCTGCGATATCCGTCGGTGCCGGTCGCGGCGACCTCCGGTTCGGGCAGCGCGGCGCGGTCGATCTTGCCGGTGCTGGTGAGCGGCAGCGCGTCGAGCACGGTGACGGTGGCGGGCACCATGTGCCGCGGCAGGCGCTGCGCGGCCCACTCGCGGATCTCGCGCGGGTCGATACGGCTGTCGCGGCTGTGCACGTAGGTGGCGAGCGTGTCGCCGTGCACCACGGTCACCGCGGTCCCGATCTCCGGGTGGGCCTGCAGGGTCGCGTCGATCTCGCCGAGTTCGATGCGGAAACCGCGGATCTTGACCTGGTGGTCGCTGCGGCCGACGAACTCGAGGGTCTGCCCGTCGCCGCGTCCTGTCCACCGGACGAGATCACCGGTGCGATACAACCGCCCGTGCCCGAACGGGTTCGCGACGAACCGGTCTGCGGTGAGGGCGGGAGCGTCGAGATAGCCGCGGGCCACGCCCTGCCCACCGAGATACAACTCGCCCGTCACACCCTCGGGCACAGGCCGCAGCCGCTCGCTGAGCACCACCGCGGTGACGCCCACGAGACCCGTTCCGATGGTGAGGCGGTCGCCCGGTGCGAAGGGCCGGCTCGACGTGGCGAGCACCGTCGTCTCGGTGGGTCCGTAAACATTGAGCAGGGTGCGGCCGGGTGCCCAGCGTTCGGCGGTGTCGACGGGCCACGCCTCGCCGCCGATCGCGACCGTGCGCAGGTCCTCGAGCCCGGCCGGATCGAGCTGGGTGGGCACCGATGGGGTCGAGAACCAGTGGGTGATGCCCTCGGCGCGAAGCAGTTCCACCAGGTCGGCGCCACCGAACAGGTCGGCGGGCGCAACCACCAGAGTGCCCCCGGAAGTCAGCGCGAGCACGTATTCGAGCACCGCGCCGTCGAAGGCGGGAGCCGCGAAGTGCAGCACCCGCGCGTCGGTGACGGTGCCGGACGAGCCTGGCAGGTCGAAGCGTTCGGCGAACGACTGTGCGAGCGGGCCGAGTCCGCGGTGCGAGACCACGACCCCCTTGGGTGCTCCGGTGGAGCCGGAGGTGTAGACGACATAGGCGGTGTTGTCGAGGTGCAGCGGCCGCACGCGATCGGTATCGGCGATCGGCCGCATCTCGCCCTCGGCGGTGAACGCGATCGGCTCGACCCCGTCGGGCAGCGGCACCTCGGAGTCGACGATCGCGTACCGCGCACCGGACGCGACGAGCAACCGGGCGATACGCGCGGGGGGCTGATTGGGGTCGACGGGCACGAATGCCGCACCACTCAGGGCGACGGCAGCGGCGGCGAGCACCGAACGCGCCGACCGCGACAGCACCACGGCCACACGATCTTCCGTCCCGATGCCGAGCTCGATGAGAGTCCACGCGAGCGGTCGTGCTGCCGTGCGGATCTCGACAGGCTCCCCACCGGATTCAGTTACGCACGCCGGCGACCGTTCGATGATCTCGGCGAAGGTCGCTTCGGGTCCGGCTTCGGCGGCTTCGACGGGCGGGGTGCCGAGGTCGAGATCGCCGACGGGCAACGACGGATGCTGCGCGACCTGCTCGAGCACGCCGCTCAGGCGCGTCACCCAGCGGGCGACGGTCTCGCCGTCGAACAGTTTCGTGTCGTAGACGAGACGGCCGGTGAGCGATCCGTCGCGCAGTTCGCGTAGCGAGATCTCGAGGTCGAATCGCGCCTGTGCCGAGGCGATCTCTCGAGGCCGCACGGTGAGTCCGGGCAGTTCGAGATCGGGCACGTCCACGTTGTCGTAGGCGAGCATCACCTGGAAGGGCGTGAATCCGAGGGCGTCGACGACGTAGTCGAACGGCACGGCGGCATGCGCGAAAGCGTCGAGGTCGGTCTCGCGGGCCTGCGTGAGCAGCGAGGTGAACGGCCGGGCCGGGTCCACGTCCACGCGCAGGGTGACGGTGCCGACGAACATGCCCACGAGCGCGTCGAGGTCGGGGTGGTCGCGACCTGCCGTTCCGGTGCCGATGGCGATGTCGTGCCCGGACGTCCATCCGGCCAGCCACACCGCGACGGCGGCGTGCACTGCCATGAAGGTGGTGGCGTCGTGTGCTGCGGCGACGGTACGCAGCGCCTCGACCTGCTCGGCCGGCACCGTGAAGTCCACGGCTGCGGCGGGGCCGAAACCTCCGTTGCGGGGACGATCGGTGGGCAGCGGGGCTGCGTCGGCGAGCCCGTCGAGAGTGCGTGTCCAGTACTCGATCTCGCGGCCGGCGCGCGAGCCGGCCGCAGCGGGGTCGCCGAGCCGGTCGAGGTGCCAGCGCGCGTAATGCCGGTAGTTCAGCGGCAGCGGCGCCCACGCGGGGGCCTCCCCCGCGGTGCGGGCGAGATAGGCGGTGGCGACGTCGGCGGTGAGCGGCACGAACGACGCGCCGTCGAGCGCGATGTGGTGGGCGACGACGGCGAGCACATGCTTGTCGTCCGCCAGTCGCAGTAGCCGGATCCGGAATGGGATCTGCACGGTGAGATCGAACGGCTCGGCAGCCCACTCGGCTATGAGCGATTCGATGTCGCCGTCGGCGGTTTCGGGTTCGAGTGCCAGATCGGCGGCGGCACGGTCGAGCGGCAGCACATCCTGCACGGGGCCGTCGTCGGTGAGACGGAACAGCGTGCGCAGCGTGTCGTGCCGGTCGAGGACGTCCACCATCGCAGCCTGCAGCGCCGGCAGGTCGAGGATGCCGTCGAGGTGCAGCGCGAACGGCAGGTGGTAGGCGGCCGGGTCGCCGTGAGCGCGTGCGAGCAGGAACAGTCGCCGCTGGGCGGGGGCGAGCGGCGACGGTCCAGTGCCGGGGGTGGCGACGGGCCGCGATTCCGATTCCGGTCGTGTCGCCGCAGCGGCCGCGAGCCCCGCCACGGTGGGGTGAGCGAAGACGTCTCGTAGCTGCACGTCGCGGCCGAGTGCCGCACCGAGGCGCGCCGCGAGTTGGGCGGCGCCGAGCGAGTGACCTCCGAGTGCGAAGAAGTCGTCGTCGGCGCCGATGTCGTCGATGCCGGTGAGCTCGGCGAACAGCTCCGCGACGGTCTTCTCGGTGGGTCCGCTCGGTGGCCGCGATCCGGCGGCCACCGCACGTTCGGGTGCGGGCAGCGCACGCCGGTCGACCTTGCCGCCCGGAGTCAGCGGAAGCTCGTCGATGACCGTGATCGACGACGGGCGCAGGTAGGTGGGCAGTTCGTCCGCGAGCCGGATCGTGAGGTCGGCCGGGTCGACGTCACCCACCACGTAGGCGGCGAGGTGCTCACCGTGCACGGTGACGGCCGCGGCCTTCACATGCTCGAAAGCGACAAGCGCAGATTCGATCTCGCCGAGTTCGATGCGGTAACCGCGGATCTTCACCTGCTGGTCGGCACGGCCGAGGAATTCGAGTTGCCCGTCGGTGGTCCAACGCGCGCGATCGCCCGTGCGGTACATGCGCCCACCGAAGGGTGAGGCGACGAATCGTTCGGCGGTGAGTGCCGGTGCGCCGAGGTAGCCGCGCGCCACACCCGGACCCCCGATATACAGCTCGCCCACCACGCCGCTGGGCACAGGATGCAGGCGGGCGTCGAGAACGACGGCGCTCGTGCCGTCGATCGGCCGCCCGATGGGCACGCCCGAGCCGGGCCGCAGCGGGTCGCTGAGCGTTGCGAGGATCGTCGTCTCGGTGGGCCCGTAGGCGTTGAGCATGGTGCGGCCGGTGGACCAGCGATCGGCCACGGCCTGCGGCAGCGCTTCGCCGCCGGCGTCGAGTACCTGCAGGTCGGGCAGACCGTCGTCGGGGGTGACCGCAAGGATCGCCGGTGCCGTGATCGCGTGGGTGACGGCCTCGCTGCGCAGCAGGTTCGCTAGCGCCGGTCCGCCGACGGCGTCGGGCGGGCAGATCACCAGGGTGGCGCCAGAGTCGAAGGCGAGGAGCAGTTCCTGCAGCGACGCGTCGAAGGACGGTGCGGCGAGGTGCAGTACGCGCGACCGTTCGTCGGCGCGGTAGCGATCACGCAGCGTCGACACGAGTGCCGACACACCGCGGTGACCCACGGCGACTGCCTTCGGGGTCCCTGTGGAGCCGGAGGTGTGGATCACCCAAGCCGTGTTGTCGACGTGCAGCGGACGCAAGCGGTGCTGGGCCTTGAACGTTTCGCCGGCGGTCTCGGCAGTGGTCGGCGCGATGCGGGTGACGTGCTGAGGCAACGTCGGATGGTCGTGGGCGACGGCGATACTCACGTCGCGGAGCACGTGGCCGAGGCGGCGGGCCGGAATTTCGGGGTCGAGCGGGGTGTAGGCGGCGCCTGTCTTGGCGACTGCCCACAGTGCGATCACCGAGTCGATCGAGCGCGGCAGCAGCACCGCGACACGCTCTTCCGGCCGGGCACCGGCTGCAACCAACTCATGAGCGAGCGCGTCGGAGCGCGCATCGAGCTCGCGATAGGTGAGGCCGGCCGCACCGTCGACGACCGCGACCGAATCGCTCGCGCCGTGGCGGGTGAGGAGGTCGGGCAGCAACTCCGGTTCGGGTGCGGTGCGTCCACGAGCGGGAGCCAGTCCGTCGAGTTCTGCCGCTTCGCTGAGCGGGAGATCTCCCACCGCTACATCGGCGTTCTGTACGAACCGCTTCAAGAATTCGAGGAAGCGGCGGTGCAGCGACGAAAGGTACTCGTCACTGTAGAGATTGGGGTTGGCCTCGAAATCGACGCGCATCGTGCGGCCGGCCACGCTGGGATAGACGTTGACGGCGAGATCGTCGATGGGGCCACTCGACTGGTGGTGGTACTCCCCCGTCACCTCACCGAACGAAATCTCGGGGTGGAACATCATCAGGTTGACGGTGGGGCCGAACGGGCTCGCCGCCTCGTCGCGGGAGCGGCCGAGGCTACGGAGATCGGCGAGCATGTCTTCGTAGCGATACCGCTGGTGACGCAGGGTGCTACTCAGTTCCACCTGCACATCGCGGATGAGGCCGGCCGGTGTTGCCGCCGGATCCACACACAGGCGCAAGGGCACGACATTGGCGAGCACACCCGCCGACCGGCGCAGCGCCGCGGTGGTGCGGGCCGAGACCGGCACGCTGAGGACCACATCGACCACACCGGTGGTCCTCGCGAGGAACGCACCGAAGGCCGCGAGCACGATCGGCACGTCGGTGGAGTTCGCATCGTGTGCGAGCGCCGAGACCGCTGCAGCCGTTTCAAGGTCGAGTTCGGAGTTCGCTCGCCGCGCCGGCACCCCGAGGGGCGCTTCGTGGTCGACGAACGACACGGGTTCGGGCAGGTCGGCCAGCCGTTCGAGCCAGTGCTGACGGTCTGTGTCCTGGCGCTTCGAGCCGACATACGCCGCCTCCACGTCGAGGATGCCGGCGACGGGCAGCGCTTTCAGCGGCGGCGCATCCGTTCCGGACACACACGCCGAATACAGCTCGGCAGCGCGATTGAGCATGTTGACCGCGCCCTGGCCGTCGAGTGCGATGTGGTGGACGTAGCTCGACAGGAAGTAACGGTCGTCGGCGACGCGCAGCACGGTGGTGGCGATGAGCCGATCCCGGAGCAAATCAAGCGGACTCGTATATCGCTCGGTCATCCATTCCGACGCCGCTCGCTCCGGGTCTGCTTCGGACCGGAAATCGATGTAGGGCACCTCGTCGTCGAATTCGACGTCCACGTACTGGTGGGGCAGGCCGTCGATGTCGGTGAAGAACAAGAAACCTGATTCGACCTCGCGCGCAGCCCGTACACACGCAGCACGTAGAAGCTCTACATCGAGCTCTCCGATGAGCTCTACGTACTGCGCGGTGGTGAAAGGCACGTCCGGATGCAGCAACTGCGCATACCAGAGCCCCCGCTGACTAGGGGACAGCGGAAAAAGATGCACCACGCTCCCCTCGCCTCACCCGACACAAATAAGACGCGGAAGTGCTTGATTCCTCCCCGTCATGAGATCGTGGGCAGAGCCTCCCAACTCCGCGGTCACGATCACCGTGCAGAAGCTTACTTATAGTCACCGTTACCCACCACTCGAACGGTCGGGACGATCGAATCGGGTTATCGTCTCGAACGGAAACCACGAAGGGGGCACAGGCCGCGTGAACGATGTTACCGGTGAGTCAAATTCGCCCGAACGGCGTCGACGCAAGGTACGCAGACGATTGTCCGACGAGGAGATCGCAGCTCAGCGCGCGAAGCGCCGTCGTGTCCAGATCGGATGCGGCGTAGGCGCACTCGTCGTCGTCGGATTCGTCGGCTGGCTGGGATACGAAGGCTTGCAGGCCAAGTCGAACCTCGAAAAGGCCCAGGATTTCGCGATGCAGGCGAAAGATGCACTGCTGTCGGGCGATACGGAGCAGGCCCGGACTTCGGCGGGCGATGCCGACCGCTACGCCCAGGATGCCCAGAGTTCGGTCGACTCGGTGCCGTGGCGTGTGGCCGGCGCCGTCCCACTCTTGGGAAGCCCATTCGATTCCACCCGCCAAATGACCACGATTGTGAGCGGTCTCACACAGCAAGTTCTGCTGCCTGCGGTAGACGCGGGTAGCGCCGTATCTCCCGATCAATTGATTCTGGACGGCGCACGCATCAACCTTGCCGCCCTTCGGGAGGCCGCACCCGTACTAGAGACCACGTCGGCGGCGATCACCGAGCTCGACGAGCAGGCGCAGAACGTCGACGGTACGTGGCTCGGGTTGATCGACGACGCGAGAACCGACCTGCAGAGCCAAGTGTCCGAATTGTCTGGCCTGCTGAATAATACGTCGCTCGCGGCGCAGATCGCGCCGGCGATGCTGGGGGCCGACGGGCCGCGTAGTTACTTCGTCGGTTTCCAGACGAACGCCGAGGCCCGAGGCACGGGTGGGCTACTCGGTGGGTTCACCGTCATCCGGGCAAACAACGGCGCCATCTCCGTCGACGACGTGACGAGTAATCGGGAATTCCGGTTCGACTACGACCCGATCGACCTCGGGCCCGATTTCCAGCGGGCCTACGGGCACAGCCGGCCCACGCAGGACTTCCGTAACAGCAACGTCAGTCCGCACTTTCCCTACGCCGGCCAGATCTGGCAGTCGATGTGGCAGCAGGAAACCGGTGAGCGGGTGGACGGCGCAATCGCAACCGACCCCGTCGCGCTCAGCTACGTCCTCGATGTCGTTGGAGACGTCACCCTCGCGGGCGGTGAGAAGATCACGGCGGAGAATGTCGTGGAATTGACCCAATCCACTGCTTACGCTCGGTTCGGCGACGACCAAGCTGCGCGTAAGCGGTACCTCGAAACAATCGCACGAACCGTTGTGCAGAAGTTGACGGGGAGCATTTCCCGGCCGCAAGCCCTTCTCGAAGCGATGGGTCGCGCAGCAGGTGAAGGCCGCCTTGCGGTGTGGAGTTCGGTCCCGCAGGAGCAAGACGTCCTCGCAACTACGCCTCTCGGTCACGTCGTGCCCGACGACCCCGCCCCCTATGCCCACGTGGTGATCAACAACCTAGGGGGGAACAAGCTGGATTACTACTTGGAGCGCGAGATCGAGTACACCGCAGGATCGTGTGACGGAGACACCCGCGACGCGAAGGTGACCGTGAGGCTGACCAACGGCCTTCCACCCGGAAATTACACGGACTACGTCGCGGGAATGTTCGACAATCCTGTCGGCGCTCCCGTAGGAACGAACCTCACTGACGTGGGACTGCTTGCGACGCAAGGCGCCAAGTTGAGGAAGGTGACCGTTAACGGCACCACCGCCTTTGGCTACACCGGAATCGAGCGCAGTCACCCTATGTTCAACGTGCAGGCTCCGATACCTCGGGGCGAAACGGTCGAGGTTGTCTACGAGCTCGAAGAGCCTGCCGCCGCCGGCACCGCACGCGTACCGGTTCAGCCGCTCATGGACCGGCCGACGGTGACGGCGGACGTACCGATCTGCTGACGAGACGGCATACCCTCCAAGCCTTGAGGTTGCGTGCGTGAGCAAATGTGCGCGAAATCTTCGCCGGACTAAACCAATACAGTCCGCGTCAAGCTAAGGAGATGGTCTTACAACGATAGAGTGCGCAGACTAGCTGTATGAGGACATGACGTTGGTGACTCCGGCCCGGAGTTTGCTCGCGGGCGGCTGGTGTCCGACGGCAGTATGCGGACGATGGTAGTTGTAGTGCACATTCCACACCTGTAGGGCCGGGCCTCGGCGCGTTGGCGCTCGCTGGTCCAGACGCGGGCGTAGAGGAACTCCTCGGCAAGGATCCGGTTGTAGCGCTCCACCTTGCCGTTGTGCCTGGGCGTGTACGGGGTGATCCGCTGATGCCGGCCACCGTGCAGCACCTTCGCGAAGTCCTTCGCCCGGTAACACGAGCCGTTGTCGGTGACGACGCGATGGATGTGCGTGATTCCGTGTGCAGCGAAGAACACTCTCGCCCGGTGCATGAACCCGATTGCCGTGGCGGCTTTCTCGTCCGCCAGTGCCTCGGTATAGGCCAGACGGGAGAACCCGTCGACCGCTGAGTGCAGATAGACGTAGCCCGCCCGGGCACCGACTGTTTTGACGCGCTCGACCTGCTTGGCCTGGTCGCTACCCCGACCGTGGACCCGCCAGCCACCACCGTCGGGTATGCGCCCGACTTTCTTGATGTCGACGTGCACCATGTGCCCGGGCCAGCGGGCGATGATCCGACGCGGCTGACGGTTGGTTTCACCGCTGGGGTCGAGGAACTTCCGCCGATTCAGGCCGAGGTGAGCGAGGTGCCGACTGACGGTGCGCGCCGAGATGGTGATGCCGTCGGCGGCTAGCTCGTGCGCGATCCGGGCAGCGGACCACATGTGGGTCCGGCGCAGCGTCTCGATCCGCGCCACGGTCTCGACCGGAGTGGCGGTGGGCTGGTGGTGCGGCACGCTGGGACGATCGAGCAGGCCGAGCTCGCCGTGTTCGCGGTAACGGGCCATCCACTTGCTCGCGCAGGCGCGGGAGATCCCCATCTCGGCAGCGACGTGGGAGAGCGGACGGGTCTGACAGCGCTGCACGAGACGGCGGCGACCTTCGACGGACAGCGGGGCGTTACGGTGGACCACGGACGGGTTCTTTCGGTTGTGGCGGATGAGTTGGTGGTACTTCCCATCCTGCCGCCGGAAGACCCGTCCGCCTTCTTCAACCCCTCGTTCCGGTGCCTACAACCTCATGACCCGCAACAACTAGCGGGCGACGGTCATAGTCCACCGTCGGCGGGCATCGACGCGGGAACGCGTTCAGCGCCCGAAGCCATGTGTGATCCTGCCGAGCAGACGGCATCTACACGACCCCCGCCGGTTTCGCAGCGCTACTCGACCGTCGTAGGACGAATCAGCAACGCCGAGGTGAGGATCCTTGCCAGACGCACGTGGACCTCAAGGTCACCTAGGACTCGTCCACGCTCATTCACGAGCGAGATGGACCGTCCAGTTGGTGGTACTTGCATCCTGAATATCTACACCCAGTAGCCAAATATCAGATCGCACCTCATAATCGGGGTAACTTCCACCCGAGTTGCACCAGATTAGTGTGCCAACCCGGACCGGGGATTCGCGATGCCGAGGGAGTTGAGGATGTGCACGGCGTCGTCGGTGAGCGGATCGAAGGCGGTGTGCTCGTGGCCGGCGATGGTGATGGTGACTTCCTGCAGGGGACGCAGGGTCCGCACGATCTTCCGGATCGACATCCCGGTCGCGTCCTGCAGGTAGCGTGAGATCGCCAAGGCGGCGAACACGATGGTCAGGTGTGCCTCGATCGCATCGCGGGTGTGGCTGAAGATCGGCCGGGCCCGCAGGTCGGTCTTCGACATCCGAAACGACTGCTCGACATGCCACAGATCGTGATACTTCGCCATCACCTCCTGTGGATTCATCAGCGAGACAGGCAGGTTCGTCACGTAGCCTTTCAGCCCGATCAGGGAACGCGCCCGGGCCAGAGCATCGGTGTCGAGGGACTTGCCCTTCGTGGTGCTCGTGACGAATCGCGGTGCTCTAGCAGCACGGGTGCCGTCGACGACCTCCCGGGCCCGGGCTTCCTGCGCGTTCAGCGTCTGGTTGTCGCGGACGGCACGCTTGGTCGAGTACGCCCAGATCGCCCGCCACGCCGTCGTGTCGGTCGGCTCCCACACCGGCTCGCTGCGACGGGTGAGGTCGTTGACCACGGTTTTGGCGTGCCGTGGGGTGACGGTGTCGATGATCTGCCCGTCGGTGAATACGTCGCCGTTCCAGTGGAAATGACTGGCCAGATCCGCCGGCGCCTTCGTCACCCGCGATCCGACGATGAACTTCAGTCCGGCGGCGTCGAGATCCTTCAGGTTCGTCGCCGACAACATGCCGGCGTCGGCGGCGATGACCATCTCCACCCCGTCGATATTGTGGCGGTCCTGGAACTGGCGCACGATGGGCACGATGGTGCGGGTCTCGGCGTGGTTCCCTTCGAAACATCCGATCTCCAACGGGAATCCGGTGCGGTCGACGAGCAGACCGACGACGATCTGCGGGTCCACCCGCCGCTCCTTGGAGTAGCCGACCTTACGGAGCTCGTCTTCCTTCTCCGCTTCGAAATACAAGGTCGTGACGTCGTACAACAGCAGGTTCAGATCCCCCGCGGTGGCGGCATACTCGAAACACCGCTGGGCGATGTCGTCGCGGTAGCCGTGGGCGGTGCATCGCTGCAGGGCCCGCACGAAGGTGTTGCGGTGGGCTGGGGCGATCCCGATCTCCCGCAGCACTCTGCCCGCATCCGCAACCGACGTCGGCTCGACGAGCCGGGCTGCCACGAGCTGGAAGAACGCCTCGTTGTCGACGACATCGAAGCCGAGACGTCGCCACGCAGCAGCAATGCCCTCGATCAACCACCGAGACCGTTTCCCGGTGATCGTCGGTGCAGAGCTGGTGGTGCCGAGGTCGAGGT